>JAJYGM010000744.1 GCA_021785095.1 Actinomycetes bacterium | reverse complement strand
CAGCATCGATGCGCGCGCGCCGCGGCGATGGTAGATCACTGTCTCGTCGCCACCCGCGCCCACGTCCACGCCCAGCTCGTTCGGCTCCTCCTTGCCCCACTGCTCGGCCTGCGCGTCGCTGTCCGGCTCGCGCTGGCACGCCTTCGCCCACGACAGCAGTACCACGCCGTCGCTCGACTCCTCGGGGAACTCGCCGCGCACGAAGGTCGACCACATGGGGCTGGCCTCGGTCCAGTCCCCGCGGCGCTCCTCCACCCACGTCCGGCTCACCAGCGAGGCGGCGATGGCCTCCGGCACCTGCTCCCCGGTGAAGTTGGGGCTGTCGTCCGCGCCGATGGTGATGACGTTCCAGCCGGACCCAGGCTTGCACACGTCGGCGAACCGCGACACCCCGTCGATGGGGTTGCCGATGGCGAGGATGCGACTGCCCTCGTTGGAGATCAGGCCCTCGGCCGCCGTCCACAGCGCGGCCGGGACGCCGCTCGCCTCGTCCACGATCACCAGCACGTAGCGCGCGTGGACCCCGGCGAACGCTTCCTCGTCGTAGTCGGCGGGCTTGCGGCCCATCGCGACCATCTCGCTGCCGATCCACCACTCGGTCTGGTTGGTGTGGCCCATCAGCCGCCCGGCCGCGTGGGCGCGGTTGATCTCGCGCCACAGGATCGCGCGCACCTGCGATCCCGAGGTGGCGGTGGTGAGGACGAACGCCTCGCCGGGCTGGTGGCTGTCGATCCACCAGCAGGCCAGCCGGGCCGCCACGGCGCTCTTGCCGATGTTGTACGACGCCTTCACCGCCGTGCGCCGGTTGTCGCGCACGCTCTCCGCGATCTGGCGCTGGCGCGACCACAGCGTCCCGTGCAGGCGTGTCTCGACCCAACCCACCGGGTCCACCTGCCACGCGGTCAGGGCCTGTCCCTCGACCCGCGCGTGGCGGCTGCGGGCGATGGCCATCTTGGCCGCCTCGTAGCCGATCAGGGACGCGTCGATGCTCACAGTCGCTCCCGCAGCCCACGTGAGATCCACGGCAAGGCGTCGAGGTCCGGTCCCGGGTTCGGCGTCTCGGATCGGGACGCCGCGCGCGCGGCCTCTGGCCCCCTCGCCTCCAGCTCCGCGATCCGGGCCAGCGCGTTCGACAGCGCCGCCTCGGCCTCGTGCAGCTTGTCCTCCAGCTCCTCGATGCGGGTCTTGAACCACGGCGTCGGCATCAGTCGCCCCTGCCCTTCCGCCCGGTCGCGAGCTTGCCGAGGATGCCGCGCACGGCGAGGTCCCCCTGTCGGCTGTACTCGCCGGTCATCGGGGGAAGGGGCTCGCCCGCGTGGCCCTTCGCCAGCTCGCGCTTCAGTCGGGCGATCTCGTCGGAGGCCACCGTCAGCGCGTCACTCGTCTCGACCAGCCGCGCGGTGAGGTTGCGGTTGATCTCCTCCAGACCCTCGACCTTCGTCCGCGCTGCCTCCACCGCGGCGGGAGCGTGCTGCCCCATGCGGGCGAGGTTGTCGTCGCACTCATGGCCGCCGGGGAACCACGTGCCCTTTGGCCCCGTGGGGGAGGGTCCGACGTCGGTCGGCTCCGTCAGGCTGGCGAACCCGGCGCGAAAGTCGCGGACGGTCAATGTCGGTCGTGCCAATGCGTCCTCCTGCACGGCACCGTGGTACGACATCCGGGTACCGCGGCATCCCCGCGCGGTGCCGTGCACACGCATTCTACCGTGTACACGCCCCCGTGTACACGCCCCCGTGTACACGCCCCCGGACGCCGCAAGCCCCGGGTAAGTTGAGGGAGTTTCGTGCTCACACCCGGCGCCGCTGCTCCTCGCGCTCCTCGGCCAGCAAGCGCTCGGCCTCGGCCACCGCAGCCTCCTCCTCCTCGGGGGTCGCGCCCAGCTTGCGGGCGAAGTAGCGGGCCTTCTCGCGCACGTCCACACGGATACGCTCGCCGAACTCCTCCGGCATCCGGGCCTTGGCCAGGAGCTCCAGCATGCGATCGGAGAATACGCGCTTGTTCCCAACCTGCGCCGTGATCGTGTGGCCCTGTGCGTCGCGTACGGTGCCAAACTGCGGCTCGTCCCAGCCCACCACACCGCGGCGGTAGATTTCCCGCCGCAGGCGGTCGCAGAACTCGCGCTCGGCGCCCTCCAGTCGAAGCGCGAACTCCGGATGACGCAGCTTTGCCATGCGAGCGGTACTGCCGGCAACACCGGCACGCTGCGCTGCGTCGGTCATGTTGCCGACCTGCGCATACGCCTCAAAGAACGCGTCTTCCCACACGTGTGCTCGCCTGCGCGGATGGGTCGCACGCGTCACTGTTGACTGTTCTGACGACACTTTGCCCAATCCCATCACAGGGCCGCTGGTAAGCGGCTTCGGGCCAGACGTTGTCGAGGTGGTCGCCCGCCCGATCAAGCCATACGCTACCACGCGCCGCAAGATGTCTGCAAGATGCAGACATCACGGTACTCTCTTCCTCTCGGGTGATGGCTTCGGCTGCGGAACACACAGGACGTGATACAGATCCTGGCCGATCATGCGGCCCTCACCCGTGATCCGTGCATTGCAGGCATAGCACATACACTGCGCCGAGCGATAGCCGCGCATCGGCCGGTTCCACTTGCTCATGACAGCCGGCTCG
>JAJYGM010000527.1 GCA_021785095.1 Actinomycetes bacterium | reverse complement strand
CCCGGCGCCCGACGGGAGCCGCCGCGCCCGATAGCCGTGCGCGTGCGCGGTCTTCTCCACGAGCCCGACGATCCGGTCGTCGAAGCGTACGGGGTCGAACCGGGCGAGCTGGCGACGCTCGACGGTCACGTTCTCCTCCGATGCGATCCGGTCGATCTCCTCGGCCATGCGGCGCTCGGCCCGGGCGAGCACTTCCCCGTCGGTGTTGCGCAGGTCGACGGTGAGGGTCGCCTGGCCTGCGACGACGTTGACCAGGTCCGGGCGAAGGTCGAGCTTGCCGACGGTCGCGACCTGATGGCCGCCGAGCTCGCTGGCGATCGAGCGCGCGGCGACCGCAGTCGAGGCCGCCGCAAAACCAGCGTCCCGTCGGTAGTCCATCGGGGTCGTGCCCGCGTGGTTGAACTGCCCGCCGAAGCGCACCTCCTGCCAGGAGATCCCCTGCACGCCCGTGACAGCGCCGATCACCTCGCCGTGACGTTCGAGGACCGGTCCCTGCTCGATGTGGAGCTCGACGTACGCGTGCGGGACCAGCCCAGGGCACGGGATGCTGCCGAGGTAACCGATGCGCGCGAGCTCGTCGCCGAGCCTCGCGCCGTCGATGCTGACGATGTCGTAGGCGTCCTCGACGCCCAGGCCGCCGGCGTAGACGAGGCTCCCGAGCATGTCGGGCGCGAAGCGCGCGCCCTCTTCGTCGGTGAAGAACGCGACCGCCACGGGGCGGCGCGTCACGACGTCGTGGGCGGCGAGCGTCTCGAGCACCTCGAGGCCCGCGAGCACGCCCAGATTGCCGTCGTAGCGGCCGCCGGTCGCCACGGTGTCGATGTGCGACCCGCACATCACGGGGGGTCCGGGCTCCCTGCCCTCACGGCGGGCGACGACGTTGCCGATCGCGTCCACCTGCACGTCGAGCCCGAGGTCCTGCATCCAGGTGACCACGAGGTCCCGGCCTTCACGGTCCTCGTCGCTCAGTGCGAGGCGCGCACACCCCCCGTCCCCGGTGGATCCGATGCGGCCGAGCTCCTCGAGCCGGGAGAGAAGTCTCGCGGCGTCGATCCGGAGGTGCACGGCACCAACTTGCCCCTACTTGGACGATCTGTCAAGCTCCGGTTGGATGAGTTGTCAAGCTCCGGCGGACGGCCCCGAGGCAACGATCGGAGATGCCTCGTGGCCGGCGTCAGGTGCGGCCGTGGGCTCGGTGCAGGGCTCCAGCGAAGGCTCGGCGCCGTGCGCGGCCGAGGAATCGACGCAGGCTCGAGGCCGCACTGACCCTGTCGTACAGGCGAGCTGCGGCGGCGCGCAGGACTGGGTGATCGACGGCGCGGCGATCGCGGTCGTCGACGCTGCCGGGACCGAGCACGCGCGCGGCCACCTCGTGGTCTTGGGCGGTCGCATCGCGGCGGTGGGTGCAGGGCCCGCTCCGGCGCAGGCGGTGCCCGAGGGGGCCCGTCGGGTCGACGGCAGCGGCTGCCTGCTCACGCCGGGCTTGGTCAACACCCACCATCACCTGTCCCAATGGCTCACGAGGGGCATGGCAGCGGACTCGGAGCTCTTCGGCTGGCTGACGGAGCTGTACCCGTGGTGGGCAGGGATCACAGCGGAGCTCGAGCACGCAGGGGCGCTCGGGGCCCTGAGCGCACTCGCGCTGAGCGGTTGCACCACCACCATGGACCACCAGTACGTGTTCCCCGCGGGGAGCGGCGACCTGCTCGCCGCGGAGATCGAAGCGGCGACCCGACTGGGCGTACGGTTCCATCCCTCGCGCGGCTCGATGGACCTCGGCAGGTCGGCTGGGGGGTTGCCGCCCGACGAGGTCGTCGAGGACACGGACGCGGCGCTCGAGGCTACCGAGGAAGCGATCTCGCGTTTCCACGACGGATCGCCGGGTGCGATGGTGCGGGTCGCGGTGGCTCCGTGCTCGCCGTTCTCGGTCACCCGCGAGCTGATGGTCGGCGCGGCCGAGCTCGCGCGTCGCCGTGGCGTCCGCCTCCACACGCACCTCGCCGAGACGATCGACGAGGACGCCTACTGCAAGGAGCGCTTCGGCTGCACGCCCGCCGAGTACGCGGAGTCGCTCGGCTGGCTCGGCGACGACGTCTGGGTGGCGCACGGCGTCCACCTCACAGCGGCCGCGCTCGGGAAGCTGGGCGCCACCCGCACGGGCGTCGCGCACTGCCCGAGCTCGAACGGCCGTCTTGGCGCCGGGATCGCCCCCGTGCCCGAGCTCCTCGCCGCAGGCGCGCCGGTCGGCCTCGGCGTGGACGGGTCCGCGTCCAACGAGTCGGGGGAGCTCTGGCCGGAGGTGCGGGGCGCGCTGCTGGTCGCTCGGGCGCGCGCTGGCGCCGGGGCGCTCGGCACCCGCGACGTGCTCAGGATGGCGACGATGACAGGAGCTCGCTGCCTCGGGCGCGAGGACGAGCTCGGCTCCCTCGAGATCGGGAAGCTCGCTGACGTCGCCCTCTGGCGCCTCGACACCGCCGCGCATGCAGGCATCGCCGACCCCGTCGCCGCGTTCACGCTCGGCGCCCGTCCGCCGCTCTCGCTCCTCCTCGTGGGAGGCCGTGCCGTGGTGGAGGACGGTGAGCTCGTGCGTTTGAGCTCGTACGCCGTGGCTCGGGAGGTCACCGCC
>JAJYGM010000177.1 GCA_021785095.1 Actinomycetes bacterium | reverse complement strand
ATCTGCTCGTCGTAGTGCACCTCGGCGAAGCCTGCTTCTTCGAACCAGGCTCGTACGCGATCGTTGCGATCCGTGCGGTCGCGGCCGCGCGACCACAGCAGCGACGCTCCTTCGGCGCACAGCTGGGGAGCCGTCTTGATCGTCCGCTCGAGATCCGTATCGCTGATGTTCCCGAAGATCCCGACCATCAGCACGATCTCGGCCGGCACAGCGCCAAGAAGGTTGTCCGAGACCCCGGCATCCACGCCTCGCACCTCGACGCCGTGCAGACCAGCTCCGGCCGCCCGTGATCGTGCCTGCTCCGCGATCTTCGGGTGGAGCTCCACGAGAGTTGCCCGCACGCGGCGGGCGTCACTGCGTGCCGCGAGCACCTCCAGGAGATCTCGGCCGTCACCAGAGCACAAGTCCAAGATCCGGATCGACCCAGGATGCCGGTCGAGCGCTTCGTGCAGGTACGCCTGGACGGTGCGGAGACGCCAGGAAAGATCCGAGCCCGGGTCGTCGTACTGCTTGTGCCATTCCACGTAGTCACGGAGCTCAACCATGCGACGACCGTCACGAGGTGGGTCCCCGCCGCTACGTGGTGCGCTCATGTGGAGCCCTCACGAGGAGCCCTCATGCCGAGCCCCACGAGGAACACCCGCGTGGAGTGTGGAGCCTGGGGTGGGACTTGAACCCACGGCCTGCGCGTTACGAGTGCGCTGCTCTGCCGACTGAGCTACCCAGGCGTACCGTCGTCGGCGCGCTCGAGGCCTGCCGACCGCCCCAAATCTAGGCGCGTCGCAACCCGCCGGAGGCACGGAGGCCGTCACCCGCCGAGGCGGCCGAGGCGCACGAAGAGCGCCTCGCAGAGCAGCGTCTCGTTGGCGTTGCGGCGAAGCGCCCGGGCGGCGTCGGACACGAGCGTCACCGCCGCCTCGCACCCCTTCGCCTCGTCGGGCCGGAAGGGCCGGGCGTGATCCGTCGCCGTCGCGGCCGATGTCACCACGGCGTCGACGAGCCGATCCCGGTACGCGCGGGCGAGGACCCCGAGGCCCGTGCGCAGCTCGTCGGTCCGCCAGCGACGCTCCTCCCGGTGCTGGCGGTCGAGGACGTCCTTGCGCCCCGGCAGTCCCCGCTCGCCCATCGCCTTCACCTCCGCCTCAAGCGCGGCCAATTCACGTTCGTGCTCCAACCGCAAGGGCGCCAGCGCGCGGTCGGTCGCCGCCAGCACCTCTCGTGCGAGGGCACCGGCGACGGCCCCGTGGCCGTCGAGGCGTGACGGGATCGAGCGCCAGAGAGAGAGACGATCAGCGAACCCGGGATCCTCTGCGAGGAGGCGGGCGCGCTCCATGCTCCCTCCGGCACCGTCGGCGACGAGGCGCGCACGTGCGGGGTCCG
This sequence comes from Actinomycetes bacterium, assembly GCA_021785095.1. The sequence continues at coordinate 1,247 of JAJYGM010000177.1, read as the reverse complement.
TGCCACGTCCGACGAGCCACGCCGCGATTGTCTCGGTCCGCACCGGCGGGAAGGGGATCTCCACGCAGCGGCTCGCGATGGTCGCGAGGTCCGGCGACACCTCGTCCGCGAGGAGGATGAATGCGGTCGTCGCCGGCGGCTCCTCGAGGGTCTTCAAAAGGGCGGGAGCGGCGCGCTCTGCCAGATGGACGTCGCCGAGGACGAGCACCTGCCGGGTCGCCTCGAGCGGGCGGCGCAGCGCGAGCGCCCCGAGCCGGCGGGCGTCATCCACGTCGATCGCGGCGCCGGTGCGTTCGACGGTGACGAGGTCCGGGTGGGTCCCCGCGAGCGCGCGGTGGCAGCTGTCGCAGCTACCGCAGCCCTTGTACGGGCAGAGCAACGCCGCGGCGAAGCTCCGGGCCGCCATGCGCGCTCCCGAGCCAGGTTCGCCGACGAAGAGATAGGCGTGCACGGGGCTTCGGATGGCCGCTTCCAGCGCAGCCACCGCGCGCTCCTGGCCGACGACACCCTCGAACAGCGCGGACGCGCGACGCTCGCCGTCCGTCGCCGAGGGGGTCACGACCGCTCCTCGTCGAACACGTCGCGCAGCCGCTGCTCGACGACCTGGCGCACCGCGGCCGCCACCGAGTCCACGTCCGCGTCCCCGTCGACCACCGACCACCTGAGGGGGTCCGCGCCCGCGAGCTCGAGATACCCGTCCCGCACGCGCGAGAAGAACCCCGCGTCCAGGCGCTCGAGCCGATCTGCCGGGCTGTGCTCGAGCCGGTCTGATGGGCTGTGCTCGAGCCGGTGCCGGGCCACGGCGAGCGGGACGTCGACCACCACGGTCAGGTCGGCCTCGACGCCGCCCGTCGCCCACGCGACGAGCTGGCTGAGCTCCCCGACGTGGAGCCCTCTGCCGTACCCCTGGTAGGCGAGCGTCGAACCCGAGAACCGGTCCGTCACGACGGCTCGCCCCTCGCAGAGCGCCGGGCGGATCACCTCGGCGACGTGCTGCGCGCGGTCGGCCGCCATCATCAGCGCCTCCGCCCGCACGTCGGGCTCCGGGTGGCCGGGGTCGAGGAGGAGGTGCCGCAGGGCGCTGCCGAGGCCGGTGGCACCCGGCTCGAAGGTGAGCACGGCGCCGATCGTCGTGGCCAGGATCCTCGCCTGCGTCGACTTGCCGCTCCCGTCGACCCCCTCGAACGCGACGAGCCGCCCTCGCCGAGGCGTCACTCGCCCGCCGCCGCCTTCTTCTTCGCCGCCGG
>JAJYGM010000354.1 GCA_021785095.1 Actinomycetes bacterium | reverse complement strand
GCCGTCGACCGCGTCCTCATCTGGACGCCTGATAAGGACCTCGCTCAGTGCGTCCGTGACGAGCGGGTCGTCCAGGTCGACCGCCGGAACAAGGCGATCCTCGACGAAGAGGCGGTGCTGGCGAAGTACGGGGTCCTTCCGGAGTCGATCCCGGACTGGCTCGCGCTCGTCGGCGACAGCGCCGACGGCTTCCCGGGGATCGCCGGATGGGGGAAGCAGAGCGCCGCCGCCGTTCTCCGCCACTACGTCCACCTCGAACAGATCCCGTCGGACGCGGCGGCTTGGGCAACCGAGGTGCTGGCACGCGTGCGATCGGCGCCCACGCTCGCGGCGCGGCTTTGTGACGATCACGACCTCGCCGAGCTGTTCCGGAGCCTCGCCACCCTGCGCGTCGACGACTCGCTCGTCGCCGGCACGAAGGCTTTCGAGTGGCGCGGCCCGTCGGACGGCTTCGACGAGCTGGTCGGGCGACTCGGCTCACCGGCACTGTCGGAGCGGGCGTCCGGCCTCGCCGCCGAAGCCCCCGGGACCCCCGGGACGCGCTGAGCCGTACACTCGGGCGCCGTGCCCTCGGTCTACGTGAACGGCGTGATGCTGGACGCCGCCGAAGCGACCGTGTCGGTGTTCGACCACGGCCTCGTGACGGGGGACGGCGTCTTCGAGAGCATCGCCATCCGCGACGGTCGACCTTTTGCCCTCAGCCGCCACCTCGAGCGGCTCGCCTGCTCCGCCTCCGCCATCGGCCTGCCCCTGCCACCTGGCGAGGAGCTCGAGAGGGCGGCGCGCATGGTCGTCGACGAAGCCGGCTGCCGGGCCGGCAAGCTCCGGATCACGGTGACAGGAGGGAACGCGGGGCTCGGATCGGCGAGGGGCAAAGCCGACCCGACGGTCGTGATCGCCTGCGAGGCTGCCGCCCCGCCGGCCGGACCGGCCGTGGTCGTCGTGGCGCCGTGGCCGAAGAACGAGCGCGGGCCTCTCGCAGGTGCCAAGACGATCTCCTACGCAGAGAACGTCGTCGCCCTGGCATATGCGGCAGAGCGAGGCGCAACAGAGGCGCTCTGGTGCAATACGGCGGGGAACGTCTGCGAAGGAACCGGCACGAACATCTTCCTCGGCATCGGAGGCGACCTCCTCACGCCTCCCCTCTCGGCCGGCTGCCTGGCGGGCGTCACCCGAGGGCTGGTGATCGAGATCACCGGCGCGGTCGAACGGGACCTGCCGCGTGATCGCCTGAGCGATGTCGACGAAGCGTTCTTGACGTCGACGACCCGTGGCGTCCAGCCGATCGCGCTCCTCGACGGGCGCGAGCTGCCGCACGCCCCGGGTCCACTCACCCGAGCGGCCGCCGACGCGTTCGGCGCCGTCGCCACAGGCGGCCTCGACTGATCCGCCGGCGCTCGGTCAACAGCTGTAGCCGTTGGCCGAGGTGTTCACCGCGAGGCTCGTGCCGAGCCGTACCGAGTAGTCGAAGATCTCTGCATCGATGAGTTGGGTCACGCCGACGGACGTGCCGTCTGCGTAGACGATGAGGCCGACGACAGAGCCGCCGGCGAGGGGGCCGAAGCCGGTCGGGTAGACCACCGGGCCACCGCTGTCGCCGGGCTGCGGGGCGGCTGTCGTGAGGTCGAGGTTGCTGAGCTGCTCGCCGCCGACGTTGCCGCTCCAGTCGTAGGTGACAACACGGCCGCTCTCCTGACCGGTGACCGAACCCTCCGACCAGATCGTCGCGCCTTGCGGCGGATCCGCGGCACCGGTGATGAACAACCGCGTCGTGCCCGAACCCCAGGAGATGCACGACGAGCTGTCCCTGACGAGCTGTGCATCGACACCCCAGGTGGACTTCGAGCCGGAGACCGTAGTGCCGACACGGGTGCTGTCATCGAGCGAGCCTCTGCTTGGCGGGACGTTGTACCAGGTGTTGTAACCGCAGTGGCCGGCCGTGAGCGAGTAGGTGTCGCCGGCGGTGTCGTGGATGCCGAAACCCAAGGTGCAGAGCGTCCCCGAGGAGGACCCGATCATGTCGCCGCCGTTCCATGGCGGCGTGTCGGACGTGCGCGACGCGTCGAGCGAGGAACTGGTGGCAGCGGTGGTCTCCACCTCTGAGCCGTAGTCCGCTCGAAGGGTCGCGTCGATCGAACCGCCTGTCGTCGTGACCGAGACGGCCCCGTTCTTCACGTCGATCCCGGCACCGACGACGCCTGCCTCGGCAAAACGCCGGTTTGCAAGGATGTCGGCCTTGAGAACCGTGAGGTCCGCCAGGCTCCTCCGCGCCGTCGTGAAGGTGAGCGCCGGTGCCCCGGCGGCCCGGCTGGTCCCGAGGGTTCCCGCAGACGTGCGCCGGCCGAGCAGCGCGCCGGTACCAAGGGCGTCGGACAGGTACTGGGTCACGACTGCGGAGAGGTTGGCCTTCGCCCATGCCCGCAAGCCTCGGGCCGCACCGACGGTCGGGATCACGAGGTTGCCCGACGCGTCCACGTACAGCCCTCCATAGGTGTCCGGGAAGTCCCTCGACATGCGCTGCTCCCACATCCCGAGCGGGTCGCCCGGCGTCACGAGCGCGGATGCCGCCGCCACCTCTCTCGGAGTGGCCGACACCTCCGCCGCAGGCAAGCGCCGGTGCAACAGCGATGCCGCCCTGACCCCCTGCTCCTGTGCCCCGGCGGGCGAGGCGAGCAGCGACACCGACAACGCCATGCAGGCAAAGGCGGCGGCAGCAGAGCCGAGGGGTCGGACGAGTTGATGGCGAGACATCTGCCCTCCTGTGCGTTGTAGGTTCGCTGACCCCCGCGACAGCCTCGGCAGACCTTCAGCATGGAGCGCCACACTGCTGACCCCCGGAGCTCCCCGCGTGCGTCCGCACTGCGAGCATGACACCGGGAAAAGTCCCTGAAAACCTCTAGATTTTTTTTTTCTGAGGTGCAACCTTTTGGGGCGCTCGTGTGTGATGTATACCGTGGGGAGTGTTGGGGGCGAGTTCCACGGAAGGCTTCGACGCCTTCTATCGCGACGGATCCGCGCGTCTCGCGCGCCAGATCTTCGCCTTCACGAACGACCCCGCCGAAGCCCTCGATGTCGTCCAAGAGGCATATGTCCGGGCATGGACGCGTTGGGAGCGCGTGGCGCACCTCGACGACCCGCACGCATGGGTGAGGCGAGTTGCCTTCAACCTCGCCAAGAACTCGAACAGGCGGAGACGGCGCTTCAGCGAGCAACCCTTGCCTCAGCAGGTCGTCGAGGAGGATCCCGGCGACCGCTCCCGGCTCGAGCTGGCAGCCGCTCTCTCGACCCTGTCACCCGAGCATCGGCAGGCCCTCGTTCTCCACTATCTGCTCGGCCTCACGAATCACGAGATCGCGACGGAGATGGGCGTCCCCATCGGCACCGTGAAATCATGGCTGAGCCGTGGACGCCTCCACCTCTCGGCCGCTCTCGACGCGCTGGAGGCGACAGATGACTGCGAGCGGACGCAGGACGCCTGACGACCGCAACAGCGTGGCGGACGCCCGCATCCGGCGGGCACTCGAGGCATGGTCATCGGAACTCGCTCCGGCGCTCCCCTCGCCGGAGCTCGTGAGAGCGCGGGGAACCGGTCGCATCCGCCGCCGGCGTGCCGCGACAGCTGCGGCGGCGGTCGCAGCTGTCGCGGCGCTCGTGACAGCACTCGTCCCGCTGTCCCATCCCTCACCGGCGCGCCAGCAGCAGAGTCGAGCAGCGAGCGGTCATGCTCCCCTCCTCGGCGAGCTGGCAGCGCACATGAGGCGGTTGACGACCCCGCGCGTCCTCGCGGACGCGAGGCAGGCGGCGCGGTCGGATCTCTCCCTGCTCACCGCCACGACGGCCAGCCTCTATCGGAGCGCGGGAACCACCCGCAATGTCGTGCTCGTCCCGAGCAGCCTCGGAGAGGTCCTCGTCCAGCTGGAGCTCGGAGCGCGCGGGCAGACGGGCTCGCAGATCGCGACGGCGCTCGGGATGGGCGGCACGTCTGCCTCTGCTCAGGCTCAGCTCTGGAACGCGCTCTCGCAACAGCTGACGATCGATCAGCGGGTGTCCCACGTCCAGCTGGAGCAGGCCAACTACCTCTTCCTCGAGCGCACCCTCCACGTGCACGGCACCTATCTCGACGCCCTCGCTCGATACTTCGGCGAAGGGATCTGGGAGGCGGACTTCGCCGGTCGCCCGGCGGCAACGACCAGGACGATCAACTCGTGGGTGCGCTCGGTGAGCCACCTGCGGGTCCCGCCGCTGCTGCCGCCGGGATCGATCACTCGGAGGACCGCGTTCGTGCTCGCCAACGCGTTCCACTTCGACGCCAGCTGGTCACGCGCGCTCGCCTTCGATCCCGGCCGGACGCACTCCGCCGTGTTCCACCTCGCGAGCGGCGCAACCGTCTCGGTCCCGACGATGCATTGGAGCGGCGTCCTCCGGACCGCCGCTCTCGACGGCATGCGGGCCGTCGAGCTGCCGTATGCCGGTGGGCGTTTCTCTGCGCTCGCGATCGAGCCGGAGACCGGGTCGCTCACGACGATGCTCGACTCGTGGACGCCGACCTCGCTGTCGCACCTCGAGGCCGGGCTGCGTCAGGCGACTGTCGATCTCGCGCTCCCGCGCTTGTCTCTCGGCTCGGCGTCATCCTGCAACGGCGCGCTTCGAGCGGCCGGCGTGCGCCAGGCCTTCTCCACCGGCGCCGACTTCGGCGGCATCACCAGCACGCCCACGGCTCTCGACATGGTCGGCCAGAGCGTCGCCATCCGTGTCGACGAGCACGGCACGAACGCCGGCGGTGGGACCGGCTCTGTCTCGACACTCGTGTCAGGCGGCCGCGATGCCGTCGCCGTCGCCTTCAACCACCCGTTCGTCTTCTTGATCCGTGATGACGCCACCGGCGCCGTCATCGTCGAAGCGGTCGTCGCCGATCCGGCGGCGGTTGCTTCATGACGACGGCCGTCGAGCCCGAGAACCCGCGCGTGAACGGATACAGCGGCGACCAGGCCGGCATGCTCGAGCAGATCGTCGAGAACATCCCCGACATGGTCTTCGTGAAGTCCGCAGACGACCTGCGCTTCGTACGGCTGAACCGAGCCGCCGAAGAGCTCCTCGGATACGCACGGGCCGAGATCGTCGGGCTTCGGGACCACGACATCCTCCCGAAGGAGGATGCTGACTTCCTCGCCGCGATCGATCGCCGCGTCGTCGCCGAGCGTCGCATGATAGAGATCGAAGCCGAGTTCGTGGCCACCCGCTATCGCGGGCGGCGGGTGCTGCACACGAAGAGGATCCCGATCTTCGGCGACGACGGAGAAGCCCGGTTCATCCTCGGGATCTCCGAGGACATCACCGAGCGCTACCACCGCGAGCTCGAGCTCGCCGTAGTCCACGAGGAGGCCGAGCGACAGAACCGGGAGCGCGACGCGACCATCGCCGTCCTGAACGGGGTGGTCGAGACGGGCAATCTCGACATGCTGCTCCAGCCGATCATCGACCTTCGAAGCGGGAAGCTCGTCGGCGCGGAGGCACTCGCCCGCTTCCGCCTGTACCCGCCGATGCCGCCGGACCACTGGTTCAAGCGAGCAGCGGACGTCGGGCTCCAGCTGCCCCTCGACATGATCGCACTCGAGACCGCACTCGGGCACCTCGACCACGTTCCCTCGCACGCGTTCCTCTCGGTGAACCTCTCCCCCGCCACGCTCGTCTCGCACGAGCTCGAACGGCTCCTTCGGAGCTACCCGGCGGACCGGATCGTCCTCGAGGTGACCGAGCACAGCCGCGTGGATGACTACGAGAGGATCGAGGAAGGCATCGGAGCGCTCCGTCGCTCCGGTGTGCGGATCGCGGTCGACGACGCCGGTGCTGGCTGGTCGAGCATGCAGCACATCGTCCGGCTGCGCCCGGAGATGATCAAGCTCGACACGGAGCTCACCCGTGGCATCGACGTCAGCTCAACAAGACGCGCGCTCGGCGCCGCCATCGTGGCGTTCGCGGCCGAGATCGGCTCGACCGTCGTAGCCGAGGGCATCGAGACTCCCGGGGAGCTCGAGGCCTTGCGCGACCTCGGCGCCTCCTTCGGACAGGGCTACCTCCTCGGGCGCCCTCACCCTCTGCCCCTGCTGGAGCCCCCCACCTAGATCGCCGGCGGACCGGGCCAGCCCCCGCGCCGATCCCTCGCCGGCGCGACTCTGATGCCCGGTCCGCCGGCCATGCCCGAGCGGGCCCGCCTCAGGAGTACTTGCGCAGCTCCCTTCGGGCGACAGTCCGGCGGTGCACCTCGTCGGGACCATCCGCGATGCGAAGCGTGCGAAGCGACGCGTACATGCGAGCGAGCGGGAGGTCAGGGCCGACACCCGCGCCACCGCACGCCTGGATGGCGCGATCGACCACCCGGAGGGCGACGTTCGGCGCGAGGACCTTGATGCCGGCGATCTCGGTACGGGCCGCCTTGTTCCCCTGGCGGTCCATCGCATCGGCTGTGGCGAGCACGTACCAGCGCGCCTGGTCGATCTCGAGGCGAGACTCGGCGATCCACTGCTGCACCACACCCTGGTCGGCGAGCGGGCCCCCGAACGCACGGCGGTCGAGCACGCGGCGGCACATGATCTCGAGCGCCCGCTCGGCGGCCCCGATGGCGCGCATGCAGTGGTGGATCCGACCGGGGCCGAGCCGCGCCTGGGCGATGGCGAATCCTCCCCCCTCCTCCCCGAGGAGGTTCCGCCGCGGGACCCGCACGGAGTCGAGCTCGATCTCGCAATGCCCCTCCTGTGAGGCGTAGCCGAACACCGTCAGGTTGCGGACCACCCTCACCCCGGGTGTGTCCATCGGGACGAGCACCATCGACTGCTGGAGATGTGGTGGGGCGCTCGGGTCCGTCTTGCCCATGACGATCGAGATCCTGCACCTCTCGTCCGAAGCGCCCGAGATCCACCACTTCCGGCCGTCGATGAGGTAGTCGTCGCCGTCTGTCCGGATGGACGTGGTGATGTTCGTGGCGTCCGAGCTCGCGACCGCAGGCTCGGTCATGGCGAAACACGATCGGATCTCGCCCTCCAACAGCGGGTACAGCCACTCCTCCTGCTGCTCGCTAGTGCCGAACATCGTGAGGATCTCCATGTTCCCCGTGTCGGGCGCCGAGCAGTTGAGCGCCTCGGGTGCGATCGGCGAGCGGCCGGTGATCTCCGCCAGCGGCGCGTAGTCGAGGTTCGAGAGTCCCTTGGTCCACTTCGTCTCGTGCGGGAGGAACAGGTTCCACAGACCGCGACCGCGGGCCGCTTGCTTCAGGTCCTCCACGACCTCGGGATGGTGGTGAGGGTTCCCGGACTCGGCGATCTGCTCCACGGCGGTCTGCTCGTTCGGGTAGACGAGCTCGTCCATGAACTCGAGCAGCCGCTTGCGGTACTCCTCTGCCACCGATGACAGTTCGAAGTCCATCTCGCCTCCTCTGATCAGGCCGTTCCACCGAGCGTTGCAGAGGCCGACGAGGACTGCCAACCGGATAGAACGGGATCATGAGCGAGTCAGAGCTCTTCGACGGCACCGAGCATGTGGTCGAGACCGAGGACGGTTTTCGGGACGCGGCACCCGCCGACACGTCCGGCGTCGACAGCGAGGTGGACTTCGACGACGAGGAATACGGGAACGAGGACGAGTTGCTGATCGGCGAGGAAGAGGCAGGCAACGCCGAGGGTGGCCAGGACGCCCACCTCGAGGACCCAGAGAAGGTCGCCGACGACTCCACGTGGTGAGGTGTCCCTTGCCCACTTTGAGGGTGACGGCACAGCCGACGTGGTGAGCGGCGATCCTTCGCTGCTGTAGCTTGGCCGGGTCATGGCGAACCGCATGGACATCGAGCTGACGAGCGCTCGAGACGACGACACCTACACCTGGCGAGCTGCCGGTGCGCGCCAGCCCCGGGGCGTGGTGCCGATCTCGGTGCTCCCACCTCACTCCAAGGTAGGGGACGTCCTGCGGGCGGAGGTGGAGGTCGAGCTCGACGGCATCACCGTGCTGTCCGTCATCCCTCCGAAGGAGAAGCACGAGGACACGACCAATCGCATCGAGCACCTCGGTCCCCCGCGCTCCGCGCCCGGTGTCACCACGGTGCTGGCCGGTCGCCCGGAGCGCCGCGGAGGCTTCGGTCGCGAGGGGGAGCGACGCGGTCCGCGGGGAGCCGACCAGCGCGCTGGGCGCGGTGAGCGAACGCCACGCCGCCGTGACGGCGAGCGGTCGGGCGATGCAGCCGGCCGTTCGACCGTTGCAGGCGGCCGGCGGGACGGGTCGAGGCGCTTCGAGGGTGGCGACCGCACCCGCGGAGAGGAGCGCCCACCGCGCGCGACAGCGTCCGGTGACGCGAGAGCGCCCCACGGCCGCCCGGCACGGGACGCTGGCGGGGCGGGTGGCGAGCCCGGGAGCGGGAAGCCGGGCCGGAGGATGCCCCCGCGTTTCGAGCCCGGGACGGCCCACCGCAACCGCCTCTTCGAGACGCTCACGCCCGAGCAGCGGGCGATCGCCGAGCGGCTTGCGGCAGGTGGCCTGCCGGCCCTTCGCAAAGCGCTCACGGACGAACAGCAGCGGGCGAAGGAAGAGGGGCGGCCGATCGCCTCGGGCGAACCCATCATCGCCATCGCGGAGGAGTTGCTCGGCGACGTGAAAGCCGCCGTCTGGCTGGACCGGGCCGAGGCGGCCCTCGAGAAGGCTGACGAGATCACGCTGCGTGACCTGCGCGCCACCGTCGTCGGGGCGGCACCTCGCGACGAGGCCGGGAGGGAGCTCGAGCGCAATCTCCGGGAGACCCTCGACCGCCGTGTCAGGAAGTTGCGCCAGGACTGGGAGCAGCACCTGACACAGGCGCTCGGAGACGGCAGGGTTCTCCAGGCGCTCCGGCTGTCCGCCAAGCCACCCGAGCCGACCGCTCGCTTCCCGGCCGCCCTCGTCAAGCCTCTTGCGGAGGCTGCAGGTCAGGCGATGACCGAGGAGACCACCCCGGAACGCTGGCTCTCGCTCCTCGAGGCTGCCGTGCAGTCACCCGTGCGGCGCCAGGTGAAGCCCGTCGGCCTGCCGAAGGACCCCGACGGTGGAGTGGAGCGACAGGCACGTGCCGCAGCTAGCCGCATCCCGGCACTCGGCAGGCTGCTCGGCATGGCGATCCCGCCGCCGCCCCATCCGGCCGCCCGCCCGCCCGCGCGGCCGCCGCGCCGGCCCGAGCCGCAGGCAGAGCGGGCTGCAGAGCCGGTCGCAGAGCCGGTCGCAGAGCCGGTCGCAGAGCCGTCGCCCGAAGAGCCTGCGTCAATCCTTCTTGCTCCCGCCCCCAGTCCCGAGGTGGACCCCGTGGTCACGGAGGAAGTCCGCCAGACCGGCGACGAGGGGTAGCTCGTCGAGGTCCGCTGCCTCGACCCAACGAGCTTCGCCGGCATCGTCGCCTGCAACCGGTTCGAGGTCGTCGCCGAGGACGTGGGCGAAGAAGTCGAGGATCACGAAGTGGTACGCGTCACCCGTCCGCTCCACCCAGCCCACGAGCTCGTCCACTGCGACCAGTAGCCCGGTCTCCTCGAGCACCTCGCGGGCCACGGCAGCTGTGAGCGTCTCCCCCGGCTCGACACGCCCGCCCGGGACGCTCCAGGCGCCGACCGCCGGAGGCTGCATGCGCCGAACGAGGAGGAGCCGACCCTCGTGCAGCACGACAGCACCGACGGCAAGCACGGGCTGGAGAGGCTTCACGCTCCTTCCAGCGGCCGGTGCATCACGATGAGCCGGGCGACGTAACCGGCGGACTCGAGGAAGTTCTTCACCTCACGCGCACCTGGGAGTGCGAGCACGTCGATGCCGACTGCTCCTCGACCCGACGCCCAGCTCGACACGAGGTCCATGAGTGCCTCGCCGGCACCGACTTCGCGCGCTGCCGGCTCTACGTAGAGGGCAGAGACCCGGCAGAGCGGGCGCTCGCCGTGGATCGCGAGAAGCTCCGCTTCGAGGAACCCGACGACGACGCCGTCGATCTCGGCGACGGCCACGAGCGGTTCAGGCTCCACCGACCCGGGCCGCCGCTGTTCGCGCTCCCCGGCATCGTGCTCCCCGGCATCGTGCTCCCCGGAGCCGACGACCGGTGACGCCAGGTGTTCGACCCGGAGGTGCAACGGTCCGGATCGCTCGGAGAGAACCGCCTCGTGCGCCGTGCGTCGAAGCACGGCAAGCGGCGCGGCGTCCGAGTCCCCCGCTCGCCGTGCCGAGACGTCCAAGCCGCCCTCAGGCCGTCGCGCGCCCGTCCGAGGAGCTGAGCTGGGCGATCCGGTGGAGGATGGTCCTGCGCCCACGAGTCGACTCCTCGTAACGGCGCACTGCGTCGAGCTCGTCCGGGCGGAGAGAGGCAAGGCGCTGGACCACCTGTGAGGCCGCCAGCGTGTCGTAGCCGGGGATGGGCAACGAAGCGACATCGGGTGCGGTCTCACCCGTGATGGCCTCGGCTCCGGGGCGAGAGGTGCTTTCGTCCTCTTCCTCCCTCGGGACCCCTCGTGCGCCCGGTTGCACTGCTCGCTCGGGCGTCTCGCGCAGCTCGTCGCCGACGGCGTGCGGTCGCGCTGTGGCTCCGGTCGCCTTGCCGACGCGCCGCTGCGCCTCGGCAACTGTGAACTTGCCGATCGCGCGGGCGATCTCGAGCTGGCCCTTCAGCCGCTGGCGACCCTTCTCCGCGAAGCTCGGCAGCTCCTCGACGACCGCGGTCGCGATGCCGACCGGGACGTAGAGGGCGAGGTCGAGAAGTCGTTCGTGGACAGGTCGTTCGTCAGCCACGCCGCTCGACCCTACCTGCGCCGCCGCCGGATCAGACGCAGTCCCTGCAGAGCATGCGCTTCGGATCGGCGAGCTGCGTCTCGCTCTTCACGAGGAAGCAGGACCTGCAGACGAACTCGCCGGGCTGCTTCGGCAGGACGCGCGTGCTTCCGTCGCCCCGGTCCTCGGCATCGGCCGGCTCGTCCTCGTCATCCTGCTCCTCGTCCTCGACCACGAGGCGTTCCTTCAAGATGACGTCGAGGCTCGCCTCCACGTCATCGTCGTCGAGCTCGTCCTCGTCCTCGTCCTCGCTGCCCGATTCGTCGCCCTCGGTCGTGTGCGTCGCGGTGCGGACGGCGCCCTCCTCGGAGTCCTCCTCCTCGCTCAGCCCGTCGTCGGCGAGCTCGTCGTCGTCGTCGTCGTCCTCGCCGATCTCGTCGTCATCCTCGAGCTCGTCCTCGTCGAGCAGGTCCTCGTCCTCGGAGAGGTCCTCGATGTCGCTTTCGCCCTGGAGAGCGTCTTCGTCGAGGTCGTCCCCGGCGACGTCCTCTTCGATGTCCTTTGGCATTGGGCTCCCTTGGTCGCTCCTGACGCTCTCGCCGCTCGGACTGGAGCGCGATGACTATACGGCAACACCGGCGTCAGCCCGCGTGTTCCCGACGAACGATGTTCGGGGTCCCGTCACACGTGACGGGCGGGCTCGAAAGGTGGGGAGACCCAGGGGCGCCTTTGGGGCCACCCTGTCGCCTGCCCGGGCGATGCCGCCGGTCTCCCGACGACTCGGGCGTTCTCTACTCGACCCCCTGGGTCCCACCGCTCGCAACTCCCCCCGGACGACCATGGCACCTTGTCCGGAACCCTCCGGAGGCACCCTCGGATAGAGGGGAACCCTCTAGTTATGACGAGCGCCTGCGAACTCGTCAAGCGGCCCGGGAATGGCCCTGCTCACGATGCCTGCTCCTCTTCGGGACGTCCGGCCCGGCGCGCGCGCGCCGATTCCGGTCGTTGTCAAGCGCCGTCACAGAGTCGTCATGCAGTCGGCCCGTGCGGTCGGACCGCCCGTAGCCGGCGGCCCTCTGCGGCCCCCGACACCTGCCGTGCCGCCGCCTTTGCCTCCGCGCGCTGCTCCGCATCGAGGCGGCCGAGGTCAGCCTCTGCCCGCTCGACGAAGGACATCGCGCCGGCGATTCCCACGTGGTGGGCCTCCTCGGCGATGAGACGGTGCATCTCTGTCGCGACCTTGCGGTACGCCGGGTGCCCTTGAGGCGTCGAGCGGAGCTCGATGAGGTGCATCGCCTCGCGCGCGTTCATCTCCATCGAGAAACGGATGTTGTAGGCCAACGCGACGGCGTACCCGCACTGGTCGGGGAAGTACTTCGCGAGCGCGTCGTGGAGCGACCTCGATCGCTCGAGCTGGTCCACGTAGCGGTCCGAGAGCCCGGCCTCCTCGACAAGCTCGGGCACCTCGTATCCGAGGTCGGTGCCGAGCGGCTGCCACTCGATCGTGAGGAGGCGGTGCCGCTGCAGGTCACGGAATGCTCCGTAGTCGCATACGACGTCGAAGCGGTAGGTGGTCGCCTCGAAGGCGCGCCCGGGGCGATGGCGGCGGTTGACGCGCTCGCCGACGTAGGACGTGAACAGGCGCTGGCGCTCGGTGGCGGGCAGCTCACGGACGCGGGTGAGCAGCTCCGACTCGGGCAGGTTGGCGTGCTCGTAGCAGATGGCGGCGAGAACACGGTCCTCGCCGTCCGGGTCGAAGGAGGTGAGGGTCACCGACGCTCCCGGCTGCGGTACCTGGCGTGGAAAGAGGGACCCGACGACGCGGGCGGTCGCCTCCTCGGTCCGCCGGAAGTAGTCGACCCAGACGCCCCCACGTTCCTCCCGGTCGAGTCGGGTGAGGAAGCTAGGGATGACCTTGCGGAGCTCCACGATCATCAGCTCGGCGTATCGCCGGGCCTCGGGGAGCGGATGCGCCCGCATCCGGAGCAGGAGCTGCTCGTAGCCCTGGCCCGTGCCGTATATGCCGACGTTCGACAGGCATCCTGCCGGCAGCAGCCCGCGCAGGGCGTCGAGGCTGGCGGCACGCACGGCCGCACGGTGCGCGAACGCAGAGACTCCGTTCGCCTTCGGTGAGCGCTTCGCGACGTGCTCCTGC
>JAJYGM010000006.1 GCA_021785095.1 Actinomycetes bacterium | reverse complement strand
CCGGTTCCCGCAGGGTGCCATCGAACACCAGCGGCGCCGGTGAGCTCTGGTCCGGTCGTCGAAGGGCCGCGCGCAGTCGACCCCGTCGCATCGTCGGACGAGGCGACCATCGCCTCCAGCGAGCAGGTCTGCCCTGGCGGCGACTGGAGGCACGAGGAGCTGGCGGTCCTCGGTCCAGTGGCGATGTTCCCGCATACCGGCGGTGCTGTCGTGCTCGTGGAGCAGGAGAGCGCCGGTCCGCCTCCAGGATGGTGTTCCGCCGCGCCGTGACACGCGGAGGTAGGCAGCCCGTCTCCTGGGTCCAGATGGCGATGACCGCTCGCAGCCACCCGCGGTTTGCCACAGCTCGGGCGGCTCCATCGTCGAGGTCTGCGGAGCTGGAGCGCTGCTCGACGGAGCGCGACGAGCACACTGCTGCACGTCGCCGCAAGCGTGGGGGTGGGTCGAGCGACAGCCTCGCCTTCGAAGGCGCGCAGCCGAGCGCGCAGCCCGCCGAGGGCCGCTCGGCCGGCTCGACCCCGGCACCCCCGCCTGGTCAGGGGACGATCGCGTCTGCTTCGATCTCGACCAGCAGCGCGGGGTCGACGAGCCTGCTCACCTCGACCATCGTCGTCACCGGCCGAACGGAGCCGAAGACGTCGCCGTGGACTCGACCGACCTCCTCCCACCGCTCGATGTCGGTGACGTAGATCCGGGTCCGGACCACGTGCTCCAGGCCTGCGCCGAGCTCCTCGAGCGCAACCGCGATACGACGGATGGCTTCGCGGGTCTGCGCGGCGACGTCGTCACCGCCGACGGCACCGCCGGCGGCTGCCGCGGCGGTCGTACCGGACACTGCGATCCAGGAGCCGACCCGGACGGCTCTCGAGTACCCGACGGCGGCCTCCCAACGCGCTCCCGAGGACACCGAGCGCCGTTCGACCACCGACCCAGGCTGCCCCATGGCCGCGACGGACGCAACCCCTCCCGCCGAGGCGAGTGGCCCCCGGGGGAGCTGCCCGTGTCGCTCGCCCCCGGGTGGCAGCGCGAGCGACCGGGCGAGGCGTCCCGCCCGGCCCTCGCCGAGCGCCGCCGCGGCGCGCACCGAGGCCACCGGATCTCCGAGCAGGGCCGCACGGACCGGCGCTGGCGTTCCCGGGTTGCAGGCGACGAAGAACCGGACCCAGTGCTCGCCGTCGCCGGCGAGCTGGCCCAGTGCGCCGACGGGGGCGTCGGCGCGCTTGGCGATCGAGCGCCGGACCTCCCAGACGGTGTCGCAGGCGAGGCGCTCGAGCACCCCGGCGGGCGCGTTCGGATGCTCGGCCACGGCATCGCGAATGCCGAAGTCCTCGTCACCCGCGAGCGCCTCGAGGACAGCCGGCAGGGTTGTCGCATTCTCCGCAACGGCACGACGAACCCAGGGGACGGGATCCCGGGCGAGCATCGCAGCCAGCGCTTCGGGACAGCCCGACCTGGACGCGACGCCAGCCCGGACCTCCCACCACCAGTCGCGGGCGAGGCGCGCCAAGACGGCCTCGGGACAGCACGGTGCACCGGCGAGCCAGGTGCGCGCCGCCGGCTCGGCGGACCCGGCAAGGCTTGCGGCCACCCGGCCGAGCTCAGCCGGCTCGAGCTTCCCCTCCTCGAGCAGCCGGGCCTGCGCGTCGGCGAGCGCACGCCCGAGCCTCCCCCGCCGGCAGGGCAGCGGCGCCCCGGGGAGCGTTCCGCTCGGGCACGCCGCGCTCCGGCACGCGAGCTCGACCGGCACCCCGCTGATCGCGCCCCCGGCCACCAACCGGCAGCCCCGGCCGCGCACCTCGTCGCCCGCTGCCAGGGCCGCGACCGCCCGGCCGAGTCTGGCCACGGTCGCCGCCTACCCGTACGGGGGGAGGTCCGTGCGCCCGAGGGTGGTCGCCCGGGCGGCACCCGCCGTGAGCCCGGGTGGCCGCACGCCCGCGGACGCCGGCACCGGGGCGCGCCCGGGGTCCGGTTCGGGAGCGAGCCCGAGGAGGTGGCCGGCCCCCGCTGCGAGCCGGCGCGTCCCGGCCGCGTGCCACGCCCACACGACCGCAGGGACCAAGACCGCGATCCAGAGCACCCCGGCCCAGGCGAGCGGGAAGACGAGGGGTACGACGGACTCGTAGAGCACGAACCAGAAGAGCAGCATCGCGAGGACCGGAAGGAGCAGGTGGAAGAGCACCTGGGTGACACGGCGCTCCCGGTAGGAGAGGCGCATCAGCGAGACGTTCATGAGCGTGTGTGCCGTCACCAGCCCGAACAGGACCGCAGTGGTCATCACGTCGAACGCGGCGGCAGGACCCAGCCAGAGCCCGAAGCCCAGCCCCACCGCCGTTGCGCCCGCGGCGACCGCGCTCACGCTCCGGGCCGGTGCACGCCTCCCGTTCACCACCGCAAAACTGGTCTGCAGCAGCTTGTCCCGGCTGACGGCGTACAAGACCCGCGAGGTACTCGTGAGCAGCGCCAAGTCGTCCATCAGCGCGCTGTTGACGGCGAGGACGACGAGCGCGATCGCTCCGATCGGACCGAGGTATCGGAGGAAGACCGTGACGCCCGGTGCCGGCGAGGTCGCGAAGGAGGCCATGTGCGCCTGGCCCCACCCGACGGTCAGGGCGTACGCGGAGATCGTGAGGGCTGCGCCGACCA
>JAJYGM010000802.1 GCA_021785095.1 Actinomycetes bacterium | reverse complement strand
AGTGCGACGAGCGCTGGAAGGAGAGGTTCCCATGGACGGGAATGGCAACGGCAGGGCCGCGCTGGCTGAGCGGCCGGTCACCGCAGCGCGCCGGAGTGTCGCCTCGGCTCGCTCTCGCGAGCTCGAAGTGGCCGCGCCGGCGATGACGGCGACGACGTCGTCGTCTGCCGGGACGCGGCCGCGCCGGCGCCCAGGGCGCGGCCAGATGAGCGTGCGCGCCAGGCTGGTCGGCAGCTATGTCTTGTTGATCGTGCTCGTCCTCGCCACGGCGGCACTCGGGATCACCGCGGCGAGCGCTGCGAAGTCCAACGCCTCGAACGCGAAGGCGCAGGTGCGCGAGACCACCTTGCTGAAGCAGCTGCAGCTCGACGCCACGTCGGTGGCTGTCGCCGAGAACTCGGTGGCCTTTGACTACAGCTCCCACGGCCCGGCGAGCGGCGACCTCGCGTCATTCGCAGCCGCGACGGCCGCGTACGCTTCGGACAGCCGCCTGGCGGCGGCCCTCCCGCTCAGTGCCGCGGACCGGGCGGATCTCACCAAGGCGAACGCCGCGTTCACCAGCTACCGCTCGCTCGGTGCGCGGATCAATGGGGATTTTGCGACGAACACCAAGGCGAGCCTCGCCGATGCGGCGACCGGCGTGGCGGCGCTGTCGTTCGGGTCGATCACCGCGCCATTGCAGCAGCTGGTCGACAGTGCGGCAACAGGCCTTGCCCGTTCGACCTCGGCGGCCCTGGCAGCGGCCAACGGCAAGCAGACACTTGTGCTGGTGCTCGGCATCATCGCCCTGGTGATGGCTGTGGGTTCCGCGATCGCCATCGTCCGCGCCATCACGCGGCCGATCGCTCGGATCACTGAGACGCTGGAGTCGGTCTCGAACGGGGATTTGCGGGTGCGCGCCGAGGCGCAGGGCACCGACGAGTTCGCGGTGCTTGCAGGCCACTTGAACGATGCGATCACGGCCCAGGAGGAGGCTGCCGCCGACATCGTGCGGGCAGGTGAGCTCAGCGCAGCCGCGTCGCAGGACTATGAGTCGGCCGGCGACATCGCCGCTGCGCTGAACGGCGCGCAGAGCCTCGATGAACTCCGGCGCTGCTTCACCGAGAAACTCGCCGCGAACTTTGCGCCGTTGTATCTCGGCTACTTCTCGGTCAACCCGGCCAACGGCGAGCTCGCGAGATTTGAAGAGGTCGGGCCGCTCGCGGCGCGCCTCACCTCGGCGACCGGCGCGCCAATGGGGTCGGCGGCCGATGCGCTGGCGAGCCGCCACCCGCTGTACGCGGCCGAGCTCGAGAACTTGAGCGACCCCCGTGCGGCCGCGGCCAGTTCCGCCGGTGCGCGCTCGGGTGCCTGGCTGCCGGTCGTCGTGGGCGGATCGCTGCGTGCCCTTGTTGAGTGCTATTTCGGCGAGCCGATGCACGACAAGCGCGAGCGGGCGCTCGGCCAGCTACCCGCGGGCTATGCCAGCCAGGTCGAGCGCATCGAGCTGCAAGAACAAGAGCGTGCCGCCCAGGCAGAGCTCTCGAGAAAGGTGGACGAGATCCTCGGCGCCGTGAGCCTCGCCGCGAGCGGCGACCTCACGGTCGAGATCCCGGTGTCGGGAAACGACGCGATCGGTCGCCTCGGCGAGCGGCTGTCGGGGTTTCTCGCCGATCTCCGCAAGAAGGTGGCGATCATTGGCGAGGACTCCTCAGGACTCGCCGGCGCCGCCGAAGAGCTGTCAGCGACGGCAATGCAGCTCTCGAGCGGCGCCGAGGCGACCTCGAGTCGGGCCCAGCTCGTCTCCGAGACATCTGTCGCGGTATCTGAGTCGGTGGAGACGGTTGCCGCCGCCGCCGAAGAACTGACCGCCTCGATCCGCGAGATTGCCAAGAACGCCGCGGAGGCCTCCCAGGTCGCGACCCAAGCGGCGCGGGTCGCCGACGCGACGAATGCGACCGTTGGAAAGCTCGGCGCCTCTTCCGCTGAGATTGGCAATGTCATCAAGGTCATCACGACGATCGCCCAGCAGACGAATCTGCTGGCACTGAACGCCACGATCGAAGCGGCGCGGGCAGGCGAGGCCGGCAAAGGCTTTGCCGTGGTGGCGAACGAGGTGAAGGACCTCGCGCGGGAGACCGCTACGGCGACCGAGGACATCTCTGCCAAAATCGAGGCGATCCAGAACGACACCGCCGGTGCCGTCCAGGCAATCGGGGAGATCGCCGGGATCATCGCCAAGATCAACGAGTTGCAGACGACGATCGCCTCGGCGGTCGAAGAGCAGACCGCGACGACGAACGAGATTGCCCGCTCGGTTGCTCAGGCGGCATCTGGGTCGGGCGACATCACGACCAGCATCGGCTCGGTGGCTGACACGGCGCAGCACGGGGCGACAGGGGCCGCCGACACGCTGCGCGCCGCCTCCGAGCTCGCCCGCCTCGCCTCGCAACTGCAGCGGCTGGTCGGGGAGTTCCGCTACTGATCGAGGAGCTGCCGGCGCCCGCGTTGTTGCGCGGGCGCCGGCAGCTCGGCTCGATGTCGCGGTGGCCGCCCGGCTGCACCTGTCTGCTCCGGC
This sequence comes from Actinomycetes bacterium, assembly GCA_021785095.1. The sequence continues at coordinate 87 of JAJYGM010000802.1, read as the reverse complement.
GCAGCGGCGCAGCGGCGGACAAGGGTGGCCAGGGGCAGTCGTGCCCCGGGATTGGCCCGACGCAAGAAAGGGGCGCGACGCGCGGTG
>JAJYGM010000234.1 GCA_021785095.1 Actinomycetes bacterium | reverse complement strand
CAGGGTCGGCGCCCCCGGCAGGACTCGAACCTGCGTGAAACGGATTAGAAGTCCGTTGCCTAAGTCCACTCAGCCACGGGGGCGGATCCACGTACGGGGCGAGACGCGAGCAATCCATCGTGAGCGCCCACGCGACGTCATGGTAGCGGAGCCGAAGACGCGGCTCGCGATCTCGAGCGTCGCACAGTCCCGGTGGCACCTTCGCAAGCACAGCTCGCTTCCATGCCCGGTGGTCTCGACAGGTGCGTGGATCGGCGCTGGACTCGCACCCCGGCCCTGGCGATCTCGAAGCCGGGTCGCCGCGCGTGCGCCGGTTCGCCCGGCGCCTGCAATGCCGCCTGCGCGACGAGGGCTCAGGCGCAAACCACTGGGGCCACCACTGCTCGCTCGTCCTCACCAACGAACACCAACGAACAAGGAGAGCGGTTCGGCCGGTTTCGAGTGCCGCCTTGCCGCCGCGTCGAACGGGCCGGGGGCCGTGTGCAAGACTGGAACGCCTCGGTGGGCGTAGCTCAGTTGGTTAGAGCGCCAGGTTGTGGCCCTGGAGGTCGGGGGTTCAAGTCCCCTCGCTCACCCCGACCCGAAGAGGTCTTCACGTTCCGGTGAGGACCCACTTCACGTTTCGTCGTCGCTCCCGTCTCGGGTTGGGCCAGGGGGCAGCCCGATCCGGCGGCGGATCGGCGCGAGCCCGATCACACCGGTACCAGCCCTGGCCACGTCGCACGGGGCCAGGGCGCTCATGTGACAACGCGACCGAGCCGGCAATGAAAGAGCTCGGCTACCGTGTCATCGTGAAGCGCGACGTCGTCTTCGCTCTCCACACGTGGAAGAGGACCCACCCCGAAGGGCGCACTGGCGTGGCGGGGGCGGTAGAGGCTGCCAGTCCACGACACGGCCCCTTCGCGGGTGTCCTGGGCGCGATACAGGGCTTGCTCGGGTCCTCCGACTTTCTCGCCGCCCACCTGACTTCGGACATGCTTGCGGCGTGACTGCACCAGCGGCCGCGCAACACGGTGAGCGACACGTACGAGAGCTTCGCTTCGATACGCGGGAACGACCGTTCCTCGTACTGTTCGAGCTGACCGGAGCGTGCGATCTGGCATGCCGCCACTGCCGCGCCGAGGCCTCACCCGCGCGCGATGCCGACGAGCTCACGACGGCCGAGGTGAGCACGGTGCTGGACGACCTGGCGTCGCTCGAGGCGCCGAGGCCGATCGTCGTACTGACCGGTGGCGATCCCTTCAAGCGTGATGACGTCGCGGCGCTGGTCGCACACGGGAGCGGTCGGGGACTTGCCATGGCGGTCTCGCCGTCCGGCACGCCACTTGCCAGCGCCTCCAATCTCGAAGGGATCCGGCGAGCCGGGGCTCGAACTGTCTCGTTCTCCCTCGACGGCGCGTCGCCGGCGACCCACGACGCCTTCCGACAGGTGACAGGGTCCTTCGAATGGACGGTGATGGGGTGCCGCCTCGCTCGTCAGGCTGGCTTGCGCGTTCAGCTCAATTCCACCGTGACCGCCGACACCGTCCACGAGCTGCCGGCCCTGCTCGTGCTCGCTCGAGAGCTCGGTGTGAGCCTCTGGAGCGTCTTCTTTCTCGTCGCGGCCGGCCGTGGCGCTGCGCTCACCGCGCTCACCGCGTCGGAGACCGAGCAGGTGCTCCATTTCCTCTATGAAGCAGCACCGTCGCTTCCGCTGAAGACGACCGAGGCGCCGCAGTATCGCCGGGTCGTCATCGAGCGCTCTCAACACGCGGGTGGCGAAGGGGACTTCGTCGGGCCGTTGCACGAGGAGCTGGCTGCCGAGCTGAGGAGGCTCGTTCCTGAGTCGCAGGGATCGGCGCGAGCACCTCTCGCGACGTCTCGGCGCCCGCCTCTCGCGGTGGGCGACGGGCGGGGTGTCGTATTCGTCTCTCGGAGGGGAGACGTGGCCCCGAGCGGTTTCCTTCCGCTGCACGTCGGCAATGTCCGGTCGACGCCGCTCACTGACCTCTACCGACAGTCACCGCTCCTTCAAGCCATCCGCGACCCCGACAGGCTCGCTGGACGATGCGGGCGCTGTGAGTACCGACGCATCTGCGGAGGCTCGCGAGCGCACGCGTTCGCGGCCACCGGCGATCCCCTCGCGGAAGATCCCATGTGCCCGTACGAGCCAAGGCTCGCTTCGGGCTAGCTGAAGCGCCGCGGCTCCGATACGGGTCGCCATCGGTCTTGCAGTCATCGCGTTGGAAGGGTGGTCGGAGGCGTGGGCTCGCCTGGGCTCGCCTGGGCTCGCTGCGCCCACCCACGTGCTCCGCCGATCGACGGTGTCGTCGAGCCGCTTCAAAGAGCGGCAGGTCGACGCCGGCACGTGGGCACACGGGCTTCGGGAGACCGCGCGCCTCGCACGCGCGTCGCGAGTTGGCACGCAGGGACGCGCCTCCAGCTGATGACCATGAGTGGATGACACGAGGTAGATCGATAGAGTTGACGTAATGCCGCGCGATGAAGGTACGTCTCGGATCACGTCGGGAAGTCGCCGCTCCAGGGCGCATGCTGCGGGCTCGGTCCGCCGCAGAACCAGATCCCGGCTCTCGCGTCGTGCTCGACTGCTTCGGACCCTCACGAGCCTGGCTGCGTCGGTGGTGCTGGTCGTCGTGCTCGTCCAACTCGCAGGACCGAGCTCCTCGACGCCGGCGGCCAAGGCGTCGGTGCGCCGCGCTCGGCCGGCGACGGCTCTGCCGTTCACCTCGTCGTCGGGCGAGGGCATGAGCCCTGGCCCGAACCTCGCCCCAGGGTCGAACCCTGCAGTGCTGCCGGGCGACGTGCTCATTGCGGACGAAGGCAATAACCGGCTGCTTCTCGTGAACCCCGCGGGCGACATCGTCTGGCAGTTCCCGAAGCCCGGCGACCTGGCTCCGGGCCAGAAATTCCTGGCTCCCGACGATGCCTTCTTCACTGCCAAGGGGAACGCCATCCTCGCCACCGAAGAGACATACCAAGTCGTGTCGCTGCTGAGCATTCGTGAGAACCGGATCCTGTGGCGTTACGGCAGTCCTGGAGTTCCCGGCGCTGGGCCCAACCATCTCGACAACCCAGACGACGCGATGCAGCTTCCCAATGGAGACGTCCTGGTCGCCGACATCAAGAACTGCAGCCTCTTGATCATCGGCCGCGACGCCCACGTCCCATTGGAACGCATCGGGACTCAGAACACCGCCTGCTACCACCAGCCGCCGCTGCGCTTCGGAAGCCCCAACGGCGCCTTTCCCATGACCGACGGCAATTACCTTGTCACCGAGATCAACGGCGACTGGGTGGACGAGATGACGTTGTCGGGAAAGATCCTGTGGTCGACGCACCCTCCCGGTGTCGTCTACCCCTCCGACACCAACGAGGTCGCTCCGGGAATCTTCTTGACGGTCGACTACTCCACTCCAGGTCAGATCGTCGAGTTCAACAAGGCCGGGCAGCTGCTCTGGCGTTACGGGCCGACGAGCGGCCCAGGCATGCTGAACCATCCGTCACTGTGCGAACCGATTCCCACGAACGGCGACATCTTGTGCAACGACGACGCGAACGACCGGGTCATCGTGGTGGACCCTCGTACCGACAAGATCGTCTGGCAGTACGGGCACACCGGAGTCGCGGGCAGCACCCCCGGGTACCTCAGCGGTCCTGACGGGGTGGACCTCGCTCCGCCGTACTCCATGCTCGTCCGGCACACGCCTACGATGGGCGTGCCGTCGGGTCAGTGCGCGAGCGGCCTTCCAGCCGGCGCCTGCACCGCGTTCCCGTGAGACTGCCCGGGCTCTCGAGAGGCAGCGAGGGAACCGCCGAAGGCTGAGCTGGCGCTGAGCAGGGGAAGGGCACCATGCGCTCGAGCGCCTGGCGAATCGGTGCAAGTGCGCACCGGCCCGGCCAGGGTGTGGCTCAGGAGCTGCCGACGATCAGCTCGGCCGCCAGGTAGACCACCGTGAAGGCGAACGGCACGAGGGCAGCCACAACGCTGGCTGCCCGCTCCTTCAATCGGAGGATCGACACCAGTGCCACGATGCCGCCGGCGAAGCCGCACGACAATCCAGGGAATGCGCCCGCGGGACCCATCAGCTTCCAACCAAGGACGAGCACGATGGACGACACCGCCAGGATCACCGCCCACCAGCCGGCGCTCGTAGCGGGCCAGAGCGATGATCCGTGCTGCCCGGCAGGACTTCGTGGGTCGTCCGCCAACGCCGTCCACGCTTCCCTCAGGACCAGAAGTTCTCGAGTTTGGACGGCTCGGCGGCGAATTGGGTCACCTCGGAGACCTTGCCCTCGCGGATCTCGAAGACAACCACCATTCTCGTGTCGAGCAACTTCTCGACCCGGCTGCCCGAGATGTGCTGGATCGCGACCGCCCGATCATCGTCGGCGTAGATGTGGAGCACCTCGGCTTTGAAGGTGCCACCACTCAGCTCGAACAGCCGGCTGAAGTAGCCGATGAGCGCGTCGATACCCTTGTACTCGCTCTCGAACGGACCGACACCCTCGGTCCTCCAGATCACGTCGGGGCTGAAGATCTCGCTCTTCAAGGAGTCGAGGTCGCCCTTGCCGAACAGCTCGTAGCCGCGCTTCGCCAGTTGAACGTTCTCCTCACTCATCGTGTCTCCCTCCGCTCCGCCGCTGCCATCCTTGGCGGACGATCCTCGCCCCCCAAGGGCCGAAGGTCTCATCGCGCGACGCCGGAGGCTGGCGACCAGGGCAGGCCCGTGGGTGAGCGCTCGGACCAGGGCGACCGGCCGTCGGACCAGGGCGCCGCTGTTCTTGACAACCGCAAAGCCCTCTGTGAGGATCGAGCGCGCCATACCCATACGTATCCGCTCTCGGCTGGCGAGAACTGCGCGGCGACATGTCGGGCGCCACCGCAGACCGTCAGATGGCGAGACCTCCACCAATCGTGCCGGGGGGGCAGGAAGTCCGCTCCCGTGGCGAGCCGGCCGGTCGAGGTCGTACCCGGTGCGGCACGGTGGGCGATGCTGAGCGAAGGGGGACACATGGCAGACCGGCACGACGACACTTTGGGCACGACTGACGTCGAGAGAGTAGGTGAGCTCGACCGCCGCAGCGTGCTCAAGCTGCTCGGGGCGGGCGTGCTCGGACTCGGAGGAGCAGGACTCGCGTCCGGGACCGCGTCGGCTTCCTCGGCGCAGCTCCGATCCATGCGTTCCAACCGGCTCTCGGCCGCCGGGTCCTCGACGATCAAGATCGGCTATATCACTCCCCGCACCGGTCCTCTCGCGGGCTTCTCGGAGTCGGACCCCTTCGTCCTGGGCAAAGTCCGAGGGACTGCCCAGTACTCGAAAGGGATCCAGATCCGGCGAAAGCACCACTCGATCAGCATCAAGGTCGTCGACAGCCAGTCGACACCCAACCGTGCGGCCCAGGTCGCCCAGCAGCTCGCCCTCAGCACAAAGGTCGACCTCATCCTCGTTTCGAGTGCACCCGAGACGACCAACCCCGTCGCTGCGGCTGCCGAGCAGTACCACGTCCCGTGCCTCGCGACGGTCGTCCCCTGGGAGTCGTGGTACGCGGGCCTCGGCGGGGACCCGTTGAAGCCCACGAAGTCCTTCGAGTACTGCACGATGTTCTTCTTCGGGATGAAGGAGTTCGCCGGAACCTTCCTGCCCATGTGGGAGCGGATCCAGAAGAGGACCCACGCCGACAAGGTGTTCGCCGGCATGTACCCGAACGACGCGGACGGCAATGCGTTCCGGGCTGGGTTCCCCCTTTTCGCCAAGGCCGCAGGGTACGAATTCGTGACAGGCGGGGCGTTCACCGACGGGACGACGACATACTCGTCCATGATCGCCAACTTCAAGTCGCACAATTGCGCGTTCTTCCAGAACTGCCCCTTGCCTCCGACATTCAACACGTTCTGGAAGCAGGCGATCACCCGAGACTACAGGCCCGTCCTGGCGACGGTGGCGAAGGTGCTCCTCTTCCCGTCCACAGTGGAGGCGCTCGGCAAGCTTGCGACCAACATCGCGACCGACGCGTGGTGGACGCCGTTCACGCCGCACAAGTCCTCCTTGGACGGCGAGACCGCACGGGAGCTCGCGACCGGGTGGCAGCACTCGACCGGCAACGTCTGGTGGCAGTCGCTCGGGTCGACGTACTCGCTCTTCGAGGTGGCCATCGAGGCCTTCAGCGCGGTGGGCACACCTCACGACCATGGAGAGGTCGCGGCCGCGCTGCACAAGGTCAACTACACGGGGATGTGCGGGAACATCGACTTCGCCAAGGGCCCTGCACCCGGTGTCGGCATCGTCAACCCCGTCGGCGTCCAGTGGAAGCCCGACCTCGAGGTCTTCGGCAAGAGGTTCGCCTGGGTGCCCGCAGTGGTCGACAACTCGCTGACAAGGGAGACCAAGCTCACCGGCAGCCTCGTGGCGGGCACCTACTGACCAGTCGGCACCCCGCGGTGTTGCTGGAGCTCGAAGAGGTCACCAAGCGTTACGGGCAGCTGGTCGTCATCGACCGAGTGTCTCTGCGCGTCGACGAGGGCGAGCTCGTCGGCATGGTCGGGCCGAACGGTGCAGGGAAGACGACGCTCTTCGGCGTCATCTCGGGAGATGCCCGTCCCGACGAGGGCCGCGTCCTGCTCGACGGGGCCACATTGAACCGCCTCGGTCCCGCTGCTCGCTGCCGCATGGGTATCGGGAGGACCTACCAGGTGCCGCGGCCGTTCGGAGGGATGACGGTGTTCGAGAACGTCCTGATGGCGACCCAGCAGGGCGCCCGCCTCCGGGGTCGGGAAAGCCGTCATGCCGCCGCGATCGTGCTCGGCCGGACCGGGCTCCAGAGCCTGGCGAACCGCCCCGCGGAGACGCTCGGGCTCCTCGGACGCAAACGCCTGGAGGTCGCGAGAGCTCTTGCGACGCGGCCCCGCCTGTTGCTCCTCGACGAGGTGGCCGGCGGTCTCACCGACCTCGAGGTTGCAGAGCTCATGGGCGTGGTGCGGTCCATCCGATCGGAGGGCGTCGCCATCGTCTGGATCGAGCACGTGGTCCGTGCGCTGATCGACACCGTCGATCGCCTGGTCTGTCTGGCGAGCGGCCGCCTCGTGGCCGACGGCGCGCCTGTGGCCGTGCTCTCCGATCCGGCGGTGCGGGAGGTCTACCTGGGGACCGATGTCGCAGAGGACGCGGTGATCCATCGGTGAGCGAGAAGGCCGATTCTGCACCGTTGCTCGAGGTGCGGGGGCTGACCGTCTATCACGGCCAGCTGCGCGCGCTCGACAGCATCGACCTCGCCGTCGCGGCTGGCGAGACGTACGCGATCATCGGCGCCAACGGTGCCGGGAAGTCGACCCTCCTGCGCACGATCGTAGGGCTGCACGAACCGAAGTCCGGCCATGTCGTCCTCGACGGATGCGACATCACGAGGGAGGCACCCGACCGGCGCCTTGCAGCGGGGATCGCCCTGGTCCCAGAGGGACGCCGGCTGTTCCCTTCGCTCACGGTCGAAGAGAACCTCCTCGTCGGCATGCACAGGGCGCGACCAGGAACGTTCGACATGAAACGCGTCTTCGAGCTCTTCCCCTGGATCCCCGATCGTCGCAAACAGCGCGCGTCACAACTGTCGGGCGGCGAGCAGCAGGCCGTCGCGATCTGCAGAGCACTGCTCGCGAACCCGCGCGTGCTGCTCCTCGATGAGCTGTCTCTCGGTCTTGCGCCGATCGTGGTGCGTCGCATCTACGAGGTCCTCCCGGCACTCGTGGCGGAAGGGCTCACGATCCTCTTGGTCGAACAGGACGTTGCCCAGGCGCGACAGGTTGCCTCCCATGTGCACTGCCTCCTGGAAGGCCGCACCTCGCTCACGGGGCGGCCGGACGAGGTGACGGCTGAGCAGATCGAAGAGGCGTACTTCGGCGTTGGGGCGCTTCCAGTGAGCGCTTCTGCGGCCGATCCCGGAGGGTGACCTGATGGAGTGGGCGAACGCCATCGTTCAGGGCATCGTGACCGGCGGCTTCTACGCCCTGTTCGCCTGCGGGCTCTCGTTGATGTTCGGAGTCATGGGGATCATCAACCTGGCGCACGGCGATCTGGCCATCATCGCTGCCTACGTCGCGATCGCGCTCATCCCTTCGACCCATCTGCCGATGGTGTGGGCCTTCGTGGTGGTCGTGCCGATCTTCGCCGTCGGCGGCTACGTGGTCCAGCGCACCCTGCTGCAGGCGAGCCTCGACCGGAGCCCGTTCACCACCCTGCTCGTGGCGTTCGGCATGTCCGTGATCATCGAGAACGTCCTGCTCGAGGTCTTCTCCGCGAACGGTCAGTCGATCACAATCGGCACACTCATCACGAAGTCCTTCTCGTTGAACAGCACGATCACGATCTCCTACTTCTCGGTGATCGTGCTTGCGGTAGCCATCGTGGTGCTCGGTGGCATCCAGCTCTTCCTCTCGCGGACCCCGACGGGACGCCTCGTCCGCGCCGTCGCAGACGACAGGGAGGCGGCGCAGCTCGTGGGGGCCAACTACCGCCACGTGTTCGGCATCGCCGCCGCCATCGCCTTCGCCACCGTCGCGCTGGCAGGGCTTTCCTACGGGATGCTGACCGAGTTCGTGCCGACGTCGGGAGTGACGACGCTTCTGTTCGCCTTCGAGTCGGTCGTCATCGGCGGGATCGGAAACGTCTGGGGCACCCTGGTCGGTGGCGTCGTTCTCGGCGTCGCTCAGCAGATCGGTGCTCAGATCAATCCCGCGTACCAGATCCTGGCGGGCAACCTGGTCTTCCTTGCCGTGCTCGCAGTCAGACCACGGGGCCTGTTCGGGATGCGGACGGCGTGACGACGCAGCAGCGCGCACCGACCCGCAGGATCACGGCGTCCGGTGCCTTGCAGGTCCGGCGGGCCGGGGCCTCGGGGACCCTCGTCGGCGCGGCGGGCATCGTGGTGCTCGCCGCGCTCGCGCTCATGCCGGTGATCGTCTCGGAAGCCGACACGACCCTGCTCGTGAACTTCTTCGTGCTGCTGACGATGGCCGTGATGTGGAACCTCCTCGCCGGGTACGCAGGAATGGTGTCGATCGGGCAGCAGGCGTTCGTCGGGCTGGGCGGGTACGGAGTGCTCGTGCTGGCGATGAACGGCTTCGATCCTGTGGCTGCGATCCCGGTCGCCGCTGTCGTCGCCGCGTTGATCGCACTCCCTGTCTCGGTGCTCTTGTTCCGGCTCGGCGGCGGGTACTTCGCCATCGCGACGTGGGTGGTGGCGGACACCGCGCAGATCGTCGTCAGCAGCATCACGTCCCTCGGGGGCGGAACCGGGCATCCGGTGCCTGGGTTGTCGAGCATGAGCCCCCACACGTTCGCCGAGACCACCTACTGGGCCGCGCTCGCCGTCGTGACGATCTCGCTGGGCATCGCGTACGGCTTGCTGCGAAGCCCTCTGGGCCTGCTCATGGCGGCGGTGCGCGACGACGAGGTGAGCGCACGCAGCGCCGGCGCGCGGGTGATGACGACCCGCCGGATCGTCTACGTCGTGGCAGCCCTCGGGTGCGGGGCGGCAGGCGCGATCCTGGCGGTGAGCCAGCTCCAAGTCCAGCCAAGCTCGATCTTCAGCGTCCAGTGGGCTGCGGAGATGATCTTCGTCAGCATGATCGGCGGGATGGGCACCCTCGAGGGTCCCATTCTCGGGACCGTGTTGTTCTTCGTCCTTCAGCAGAACCTTGCGCAGGACGGCGCCTGGTACCTCATCATCTTCGGGGCGGTGGCGGTCTTGGTGTCGATTTGGACGCCCCGGGGGTTGTGGGGTGCCATACGCCAACGGACCGGAATCGAGCTCTTCCCCGTCGGCTATCGGCTCCACGAAGGAGCGCCGCAACTGTTGACACAGCCTCAGCTGCTCGATGGTGGCGCCGCAGCGGGCTCGAACGGGCCTGGGTCCGGCGCGGGCGCTCGGAGGCGCCGTCTCCGCTCCTGATCTCCGGCCGCGCGGCGATGTTTGACAACGTCTGGCGACCTCGACAAAGTCGGTGCCGATGTCGGGTGTGGACCCGAACGGGGACGCTGGCGATGGGAGAGTGCCGTGCAGCAGCTGCGGACGCAGGTTGGGATCGTCGGTGCCGGGCCTGCGGGGCTGTTGCTCTCCCATCTGCTCGCCCAGGAGGGAGTCGAGTCCGTCGTGTTGGAGCGTCGCTCCCGCGACTACGTCGAGCAACGGGTGAGGGCAGGGGTTCTCGAGCACAGCACGGCGCAGCTGCTGGTGGAGCGTGGTGTCGGAGAGCGCATGCGGCGCGAGGGCCTGGTTCATCACGGCATCGAGCTGCGATTCGCGGGTGAGCGTCATCGGATGCCTCTGACGGATCTCGCCGGGGGACGGTCGCTGGTGGTCTACGGCCAGCAGGAGGTGGTGAAGGATCTCATCGCTGCGCGCCTCTCGGTCGACGGCGATCTGCGGTTCGACACCGAGGTGACGGGCCTGGAGGGGTTCGACCATCGGTCTGGAGGGGCCAGCTCGACCGGCGGCCCGCGCATCCATTTTCGCACCCTCGACGGCGAATCCAAGACCCTGGCTTGTCAGGTGATCGCCGGCTGTGACGGTGCTCACGGCATCGCGCGCACTGCGGTGGCGGGGCGGTCCGTGGTGCAGCTGCGGGAGTACCCCTATGCGTGGCTCGGCATCCTGGCGGCGGCTCCGCCGTCAACCGAAGAGCTGATCTATTGCCGGAGCGAACGCGGGTTCGCGCTCTACTCGATGCGGACCCCGCAGATCAGCCGCCTCTACCTTCAGGTGCCTCCGGGCGAGCCACTCGACCGCTGGCCGGATGAGCTGATCTGGCAGGAGCTGGCAGACCGGCTGGCGACCGGGGACGGTTGGTCCCTCTCCGAGGGGCCCATACTCGAACGGTCAGTGACCACAATGCATGGTGCGGTGGTCGAGCCGATGCGACACGGGCGACTGTTCCTCGCGGGGGACGCCGCCCACGTGGTCCCGCCCACGGGTGCCAAGGGCCTGAACCTCGCGGTTGCAGACGTTCGGGAGCTTGCTGAGGCGCTGGTGAGGATGCTCACGAAAGGCGACGAGGATCTCGTCGACGAGTACTCGACACGTGCACTCAGTCGCGCGTGGCGCGCTGAGGAGTTCTCGTCGTTCATGACGACGATGCTGCACCCGCTCGAAGGAGACGATTTCGGCAATCGGCTCCAGCTCGCCCGCCTGGACCATCTCGTACGCTCCGACGGCCTCTCTCGGTGGCTCGCGGAATGCTACGTGGACCTGACGGGGTCCTGAAGAACCGTATGCTCGACGAATGAGCGAGGTCACGGGCATCGTGTCGTCTGCGCGCTTTCGCGAAGACGGGATGATGGCGCTGGAGTGGGTTGCCGCCTATCTCGAAGGACTCGAACGCTATGCCGTCTCGCCTTCTGTCGTGCCCGGAGACATCGCGGCGCGTCTGCCGGCTCACGCGCCCGAAGATCCCCAGCCCTTCGCCACGGTCCTTGCCGACCTCGACCGCGTGATCGTGCCCGGGATCACCCACTGGCAGGCTCCGGGGTTCTTCGCGTACTTTCCCGCCAGCTCGTCGCCCGCGTCCATTCTGGGCGAGCTGGTGTCAGCTGGCCTCGCGGTGAACGGGATGCTCTGGTCGACGAGTCCCGCGTGCACCGAGCTCGAGATGGTCGTCCTCGACTGGCTTGTCGAGCTGCTGGGGCTCCCCGAGCACTTCAGTTTCGCCGGCACGGGCGGCGGCGTCATCCAGGACTCCGCGTCCTCGGCGACGCTCTGCGCTCTCGTCGCAGCCCGCGAGCGAGCGCTCCAGCAAGGCGCGTCGCTCGACCGTCTCACGCTGTACGCAACGTCGGAAGCGCACTCGTCGCTGCCGAAGAATGCGAAGGTTGCCGGCTTCAGGCGCGACCAGATTCGCAGCGTGCCAGTGAGAGACGATTTCTCCATGGATCCCGCGTGGCTCTCCGTCCTGATCGACGAGGACCGTGCGTCTGGGCTCGTCCCGTGCTTCGTGCTCGCGACCGCGGGCACGACTTCCTCGATGGCATTCGACCCTCTGCGAGGCATCGGCAGGATCTGCCAGGAGCACATTGTGTGGCTCCATGTGGACGCCGCCATGGCGGGATCGGCCGCGATCTGTCCCGAGCTGCGAGGTTTTCAAGACGGGCTCGAGCTCGCCGACAGCTACGCGTTCAACCCGCACAAGTGGCTGCTCACGAACTTCGACTGCGACTGCTTCTACGTGCGCAACCGCGCAGCGCTCACCGATGCGTTGTCCGTGAACCCAGAGTACCTCCAGAGCTCCGCCACCGTTCCCGGTCCGGTGGTCGACTACCGGGACTGGCAGATCCCGCTCGGTCGGCGCTTCCGGGCGCTCAAGCTGTGGTTCGTGGTGCGTACCTACGGAGCTGAAGGCCTCCGCAGCCACTTGCGCAACCATGTGGCGCTCGCTGCGCGCCTCCGAGGCCGCATCGAGGCCGACGATCGGTTCGACTTCTGCGCTCCGCCGGTGCTGAATTTCGTGTCGTTTGCGCATGTCGCGGGGGACGCGGTGACGCAGCGGCTCCTCCGCGACCTCAATGAGACCGGGCGCGTCATGCTGAGCCACACGGTCCTCGGGGGTCGCTATGCGATCCGCTGCTCGATCGGAGGAACCTGGACCCAGGAGCGGCACGTCGACGAGCTGTGGAACCTCATCGACGAGCTGGCGCCGCAAGGCTCGGGCAGTCGAGTGCCACCGCGAGGGAGAAGCTCGGGAGCTTGAGGGGCGCGAGCGACGGCGTGCTCGCGTGCTCAGCGCGGCGTGCTCAGCGCGGCGTGCTCCACCGCGACGAGCCGTGACATCCGTCGTGCACCCTCGACACGCCGCGTTCGGCCGCCGCGCGCGTGGAGGCCGTGATCTCTTCCAGCGCGGCCGACAGGACGAGCTCGGGCACCTCAGGTGTGCGGATGCGTCGTGCGGCAGCGGGGAGCCACGA
>JAJYGM010000780.1 GCA_021785095.1 Actinomycetes bacterium | reverse complement strand
GATCATGAACAGCTGGGGCGCCAACGCGACCCAGACGAACGCCTCGAAGAACGTGGGCGAGCTCGCAGTGGAAGGCGGGAAGGCGACAGTGTCCGTCGGGCCGCTGCCCACGCAGCTCGACGCCGGGCTCAAGACCTTCGGCCCGAACCAGGTGCACCTCACAGACGCGCTCTTCGCCAAGAAGTCGATCAAGTCGCTCGGGGACCTGAAGGGCAAGACGATCGCCTACTGCTGCACAGCGTCTCCGGACGGCGTCATGCTCCACGCGATCTTGCAGAAGGCGCACCTGAAGCGCTCGACACTGCACCTCGTTGCCACCGGAGCAAGCACAGCGTCGCTGGACGCGCTCATCGCCGGCAAGGTGACAGCCGCGTTCGCCGCCGCCGCCACAGCTGACGCGACCGTCGCCAAGACGCAGGATCACGAGCTCGCGGCCGCCACCACACTGCTGCCCGAGTACGCGGACAGCTTCATGGCGTCCACGCCGGCGTGGCTGCAATCGCACCACAAGGTGGCCGTTGCGATCGACCTGGCGTGGCTGGCATCGGCCAAGGTCTTCAACACGAACGAGAAGCAGTGGGTCAAGGACGCGGCCACATACACCTCGAACGCCGACTCGACCGCCCAGTACGAGACAGCGTGGAAGCAGCTTCGGATCCTGAACGGGTGGCCGGACACACCGAAGGCCTATTCGGACCCGGTCGTGACATACAACTTCAAGATCGCCAAGCAGCTCCACACAATCACCGGCCTCGGCAACCGGCCGCGCACCCAGGAGATCACACAGTCGGCGTGGAAGGCTGCCTGGGTGATCTGGCGGAAGCACGGCAAGAAGTTGTGACAGCGTTGCAGGGAACGCCCGCCGGCGACGGCGGGCAGGGCACGGCACGAGCCGTGCCCGGTTCGGCGGGAGGCGTCGCCCAGCTCGATGACGTGCTGGGCGACGCCTTCGGCGCCGCCGGTCCGGCCAGCTACCGGAACGCGCTCGGCCGGGCCGGGTGGGTGCGGCGGCACAACACGGCGGTCGTCGGCATCCTGGCCGTCCTGGTGGGGATCGGGATCTGGCAGGCCACCGGGCTTGTCATGAACCCGATCTTCATCTCGACGCCGAGCCTGGTCGCCCCGGCGCTGTGGCACCTCCTGTTCAACGGCCCGCTGCCCGGCGACTTCGTGCGAAGCCTGCTCGAGATGATCGGCGGGCTCGCCCTGGCGACCGTCGTCGGTGTCGGTGTGGGCATGCTGATGGGCCGGGTCCGCATCCTCGAGCGGGCGCTCGAACCGTTGGTCGCATTCGGCAACGCGACGCCGTCGATCGCCCTGCTCCCGGTGATGGAGATCTGGTTCGGCTTCGGCGAGACGGCGAGGGTCGCCTTCATCATGACGATCGCGGTGTGGCCGCTCGTCGTGAACACCCACCTCGGCGTGCGCGCCGTGCGGGGCCGGCTGGCCGACGTCGGCACCACCTTCGGCATGTCCGGATGGCAGCAGATCCGCTACGTGTACCTGCCAGGCACCCTCCCGTTCATCTTCATCGGCGCCCGCATCGCCCTGGCGGTCGGCACCGTCGGCATGATCCTCGGGGGGCAGGAGATCGGTCAGGTCGGTCTGGGCGGTCTCGTGACAGTGCTCGGCACCCGCGCCGAGACGGCGCCGATGGTGGCGGCGGTCCTCACGACCACGGTCCTCGCCCTCTTCCTCTTCTGGGCCTTGCGCCAGTTCCAGGCCCGGGTGTTCCCCTGGATCGCCGCAACCTCTGCAGGAAGGCGTGCACCACGATGAGCAGCGACGTGACGACGGCCGCGGCGGCCAGCGCCGCCACGGCGAAGACCGCCTTCCCGGTCGAGTCCGAGATCATCTTGAGGATCGAGAAGGTGTCCAAGACCTTCGTCGCGAACGACCGCACGGTCCACGCGCTCGACCGGGTGAGCCTCGACGTCCGACGGGGCGAGTTCATCAGCTTGGTCGGGATCAGCGGTTGCGGGAAGACCACGCTCCTGCGCATCGTCGACGGGCTCGAGGACGCTGACAGCGGTGTGCTCTCGCTCGACGGAGCCAGGCTCGAGGGTGTCTCGCGCGACATGTCGTACGTGTTCCAGGACATCAACCTGCTGCCGTGGCGGAGCGTCCTCGACAACGTGGCGCTCGGTCTCGAGGTGCGCGGCGTCCCGAAGGCCGAGCGGCGCGAGCGGGCCATGGAGGTGCTCGACATGGTCGGGCTCGCGGCCGTGGCCAAGTCCCCCCCGTACACGCTCTCGGGCGGGATGCAGCAGCGCGTGGGCGTGGCCCGGGCACTGGCGATCCGGCCCAAGGTCCTGCTCATGGACGAGCCGTTCGGGCAGCTCGACAACTTCACCCGGGAGGCGCTCCAGGTCGAGATCGCCAACCTCTGGGAGAAGCTCGGGACGACCATCATGTTCGTGACCCACGACGTGGACGAGGCCATCTTCCTCTCCGACCGCATCGGGCTGTTCCAGCCCGGACCGGGAAGGCTGACCGAGGTGCTCGAGGTGGACCTCCCCCGTCCGCGGACGGATTACGACGTCCGTGCCCATGGCCGGGCCATCGAGCTGCGGGCCTACATCACCGAGCATCTGCGGGGAGCGAGAGGTTCGGTGCGGTGACCGTCCTCAGCCGTCCGATGGCCTCGG
>JAJYGM010000179.1 GCA_021785095.1 Actinomycetes bacterium | reverse complement strand
CGGGCGGCAGGCAGGTCTCCGCCACCGACTCGGCGGTGCTGCGCCGGCGCCTCCCGGTGGACGTCGTCGCACGCGGGGTGAGCGGCTGGGCGCTGAGCGCCGACGCCCGCAACCGCCTCGGCTGGGTCCGCCTCACCCCTGCCCACGAGGCGTGGCCATGGCGCGACTGCATCCCGGTCCCGACGGATCGAGAAAGAACGAGCGGACGTGTCGGCCACCCCGGCCAGCCGCGATCCATCCACGGACGCACACGATGCGACAGCCGCGAGGTCGCACTGCCGCGATGGTCACCATAGGCCGCGCGAGCGCTCCAACCCCTGGTCACGTAGAGGCTCTCTTGGCCTCCCGAGCCGCGCGAGCGCGCCGTCGATCTCCCTCGTGGTCGCGAGGTGGTCGGCGAGACGGCGCGCGGGAAGCGCGCGCAGCTCTGCAGGCGTGCCCGCGCCGAAAGCGTCCAGCCGGTCGCGCACGCCCCAGCGCGCGCGGAAGCGAGCGATGGTGGAGGCTGCCGACTCCCAGACGTCGAGCGCGCGCGGAGCCGCAGGGCGGGGCCCGAGCAGGCGCAGCACGTGCGGATGCGGCACCACCGCACCAGGCGCGAGCGGGCGCTCGGCAACGCCCGAGCCGGTGCCCCAGTCCGCCAGCATGTCCACGCAGCGCCCGACGTCCTCGCCTGACGCGCCCACGTCGAGCGACCCCGCCCACGCAGCGAGCGCGTCCCGCCTGGCCACCCCACGGCCTGCCTCAAAGATGACCGCCGCGAACCGGTGCTCGTCGATCGACGCGCGCTCGACGCGCTCGACCCGCTCGGGGCGGCCATGGCGGTGCCCTACGGCAGCGAGCTCCAGAGGGCAGCCGGCGTCCAGGGCGATCTCTGACCAACGACGCCGCAGCACCCCGGGTGTCGGCATCGGCCCTTTCGGCTCCCGGGTCACCGCCCACGCGACGCGACGCGCATGGCGCGTCGCCGGAGGTGCCGAAGACGAGTGAGCGTGTGCGTCGGCGAGGATCTCTCCACGCCGCGTCGACAGCGCGGCGGCGAGCGCGGGGCTCACCACGGAGAGCTCCCAGGCGCGGCTCGCCCTCAAGTCCCACTCGAGGCCGAGCCGTACGGTGATGCCGCGGCGCAGCACCGCGTCGTAGAGGGCACCCGCTGCGCTCGCGTGCGCGTAGAGGCCCCTCGAGTCGATCGCCCGCCAGCGCCCGTCGGGCCCCCTGGCGAGGTTCGCGACGACGGCGTGGGAGTGGAGGTGGGGATCGAGCGCCCTGCTCACCCCGTGGACGAAGGACGCACCCACTACCCCGTCGACCGGGCTGGTGACGCGCGGCCTGCTCACCCAGGCGTCCTCGGGACCCAGCGTCGCGGGGCCCGCAGAGAGTCCTGCAGGCTCTCGCGCCGCGCTGCTCTCTCCCAGAGTGCAGCGCACCGTCGCCGCGCGCGCCTCGACGTAGCCCACCGCGGCCCCGACCGCCTCGTCGTGCGCTGCGCGCACCGCAGCTGCTGCCTCCGGACCCCCCAGCGCGAACAGGACGCTCACCGACTTCGGGGCGGCAAAGGTGAGGTCGTACCCGCTCACCGCGGTCTCGCGTGCTCGAAGCCGGTGGTGTCCGGAGGGGTGGCAGCCCGAGAGCAGCGCCCCGAAGGCATCGGCGTCCGCGCGGCCGACCAGCCCGAGGCCTGCCGCTCCGGTGCCCAGCCAACGCCCGCTCCGAGGCTCCCTGGGACCCGGCGGCACAAGCCCGACCCACGCTGCGTCGAGCTCGAAGGCGAGGTCCGTGAGGTAGTAGCGCCCGGTGCGGTCGCTGATCCGTGCCACGCGCAGCATCCGTGCTCACCCGGCGCCTGACGGCGCGAAAGGCAAGAGGACGAGGTGGCTTGCGACGGCCTCATATTCTTTCATCCCTTTTCATACTATGCCGTAGCGCGTACGCAGCAGACGGGAAGCGGCGTCACGTCCCACGCCTGCGAGAGCTGGTGGCGCCACGACTCGCGCCCTCGGGCCCGCCTGGAGGAGGAGGCGTTCGAGCCACGCACGGCCGCCCACTGCGAGGGTCACCTCGACCGCAGAGCCCGGCCCCTGGCGCTGCGAGAGCACGGGCACCGAATCGGCCACCCACAAGGCGTCCCCGTCGAGCTCCACGGTGACGGTCTGGGCACCGGGTCCCGGGACGAAGGCGCCGGCGCCAGTGCGCACCTCGGGCCGAGCGGCGACCGGCGTGCCGAGCGGGCGCAGCTCGCGGATCCGGTCCACCCGGAACCGTCGCACTCCCTCTGCCCTGTGGCAGTAGGCGTCGAGATACCAGTGCCCGTCGAGCGAGACGACGTCGAGGGGCTCGACGACGCGCTCGGTCGTCTCGTCCGTGGAGGCCGAGTGGTACACGATCTGCGCCTGGGAGCCCGCCGCGGCCAGGGCCCTGACGTCGTCGAGGAGCGGCGGGGCGTCGATCCGCACGACGAGGCGCCGGTGGTCCCCGATCACCGTCTCGAGCTTCTGCAGGGCACGGGCGAGCGCTCCGTTGGCGTCGGCGCCGCGGACCGCGAGGATCGTCCGCGAGGCCGCAGCCAGCGCCAGCCCCTCGGCTGGAGTGAGCCGCCTCGGCCGGGCGAGCTCACGGGGCAAGTAGGCCTCCACCTTCTCTCCGGTCACC
>JAJYGM010000057.1 GCA_021785095.1 Actinomycetes bacterium | reverse complement strand
CGCGGTGGGCGTCGGGCGCACCAAGCTCATCGCGAAGTTGGCGTCCAAGGCCGCAAAGCCGCCTCCTGGCGAGGGCGGCGCGCTGGCCGGCGTCGGAGTGCTGGTCGTCAACACCTTCGAGGAGGATGCCTTCTTGCTTGGCCAGCCGATCCGGGCGATCCCGGGCGTCGGGCCGCGCAGCGCGGAGCGCCTGGCTCGCTATGGCATCGCGACCGTCGCCGATGCCCGACAGCTCGACCGGACGGGTTTTGTCCGGCTCTTTGGGAGCTCGCACGGCAACGCCCTGTGCGACCTCGTCACCGGCATCGACCCCCGGCCCGTCGAGCCTGAGCGCGAGGTACGCTCCATCGGCCACGAGGAGACCTTTGCCGCCGACGACGCGGACCTTGCCTCGCTGCAGCGCAAGGCCAGGCGGATGGCCGACTCGGTGGCCACTCGCTGCCGAAGGGCCGAGGTCACCGGGCGCACCGTCACCATTAAGGTGCGTTTTGGGGATTTCAGCACGATCAATCGCTCACGCACGCTGGCACATCCCGCGGCGACCAGCGCTGAGATCGGGGCGGTCGCTGCCTCGCTCCTTGAGTCGCTCGAGCTGACCCGTGGAGTGCGTCTCCTCGGGATCCACCTGAGCGGACTCGCGCCAAAGGACGAGGGGGCAGAACAGCTCGAGCTCTTTGCCACTGGCACCGACGAGCGCGGCGGTATGCTCGATGCGAGCGCGCGCGAGCGACGCCTCGAGTTGGAGGCTGCCGCCGATGCGGTCCGCCGCCGCTTCGGCGAGGGCGCGATCGGTCCGCCCCGTGGGGGGCGCGAGGGCCCAACGTCGCGCTGACGGGCACGGTGGTCCCGTGACGATGCCTGCCGGGGCACCACGGCGCATTGTTCCGCCCTGGTGCCTGCGCGAGAATGACGTGTCCGGTGTTGCGGGCGTGCAGCAAACGGCAGGTGGCGGGGGGGCCGTCGCCATGGCCGGGAAGGGGCAGGTGTGCCGCTCTCCGAAGAGGAACAGCGGATCCTCCAAGAGCTCGAGCAGAAGCTCTACGAGCAGGACCGGGCCTTTGTGGACCGCGTCCGGGCGGAGAGCCCGGGCTCGATGGCGCGTCGCTCGCTGCGCTGGTCAGGCGGTGCGTTTCTCGTTGGCTTCGCGGTGGTGCTCGTCTCCTTCCGCTCCTCCCTGCTTCTCGGCACGTTCGGCTTCTTGGTGATGCTCTTCGCGGCCCTGCTCTTCGAGCGCAGTGCCCGTGTCGCCTACCGGGCCGAACCGACGAAGCGGCGCGGCGCCGACGAGGCTCACGGCGCGCGTCGTCGCGGCGATCTCGCCAACGCGCTCCATCGCATCCGGCGTCTGCCGCGCTCGCGGCGCAGCCACTGACGCGGCCTGTCGCCGCTGGCGCGGCGCTGCGCGCCCTGGCCGAAGAGCCGCTGCTCTTGGCCGAGGCCGTGCGGACGGCGCGTGCGCACGCGCCCCGCGGATGGTGGTGCCGACCGCCGTTCTTGCCGTTGCCAGATCGCGCCTGGCTGGCGTTCCGCCTCGAGACGGCCTACGGCGCCTCAGACGCCGAGATGCCGGTCGAGGACCTCCTCGGCTATCTGCGCTGGTGCCGCGCGCTGCGCCACGACCGTCGTTCACCCATCCGCCGGTGCACGCCGCCGGCGCGATAACGTCCCCGACGATGCCGCCCGGGGGATACGGGATCATCGCGGTGGAGGGCCCGTGATCGGTCGCGCCCTCGTGCTCAATGCAACCTACGAGCCGCTCTGCGTCGTCTCCTCGCGCCGGGCGCTGGTACTCGTGCTGAATGACCGGGCTGAGCTTGTCCACGACACCGGTCGCGCGTTCCACTCCGCCAGGGCGAGCTTCCCCGAGCCCTCCGTGGTTCGCCTGGCCCAGTACGTGCGGGTGCCGCGCCAGGGGCGTGTCGCCATCTCGCGGCGCTCGGTGTTCGCCCGTGACGGACACCGTTGCCAATATTGCGGCTCGGCGGCAGAGAACATCGACCACGTCGTCCCGCGCAGCCGCGGCGGTACCCACACCTGGGAAAACGTTGTCGCTGCGTGTCGGCGGTGCAACGCGGCCAAAGAGGACCGCCTCCTTGAGGAAACCGCGTTCGTCCTGCGGCGACGGCCGGTCGCGCCGCGCTCCAGGGTCTGGTTGCTCGTTGCCAGCGGGGAGGTACGTGCTGAGTGGGAGGCCTACGTCAAGCCGGTGCTCGGACGAGCGGTCGGGCTCTAGGGGGTTTCCCCCTCATGCACTGCAGTGCCGAGCCTGGACTGCTCGTCTCGCCGGCGCCGCCCGGAGACGGCGCGCGCCGGGCGGTTTTCGTCGAGCCGCTGCGCCCCGCGGTGGTGCTCGGGAGCACCCAGCCGATCAACCTGGTGGACGCCGGGCGTGCCGAGCAGGCTGGTTTCGACGTCGTGCGGCGACGCAGCGGCGGAGGCGCGGTGCTCGTCGCCCCGGGGGCCCAGCTCTGGCTGGACGTCTTCGTTCCCGCCACCGACCCGCTCTTCGATCACGACGTCGTTGCCTCATCGCGCTGGCTCGGCGAGCTGTGGCGTGACGTCCTGTGCGACGCAGGTCTGCCGGCCGCGGCCATCGATGTGCACGTCGGCGGCCTGGCCGTCACCGCCACCTCCCGCCTGGTGTGCTTCG
>JAJYGM010000282.1 GCA_021785095.1 Actinomycetes bacterium | reverse complement strand
GCGGTGGTCGCTCGATTCGAAGAGGACCTCGAGGAGGATCCGGCGTGAAGCGGTGGCGCGTCCCCCACGCGCGCGGACCAAGGCGAGCACCTCGTCGACCGAGGTGACCGCTGGAGCGTTCGACGCGGCATGCACCCCGCTCGTCGGGCTGGTCATTGCCCCCACGCTAGACATCGGGCGCCCCGTCGGCACGGGCGGGCGCTCGTCGACCGGTGCCGCCGGTCATCCGGTCACGAGCGCCACCGCGAACCCGTCGTAGCCCTTCGTGCCGACGGTCTGGATCGCCGTCGCGACGACCCGGGGCTCCTCACCCAGGAGCTCGAGCGCGCGGCGCGTCCCGGCCACGTCGGGGTCCTGCGTCGTCGAGTCCAGGACCTCGCCCTCTCGCACCACGTTGTCGACGACCAGCAGGGTCCCCGGCCTCGAGAGCCGCAGGGCGGCGAGGAGGTACTCGGGGTACGTCTTCTTGTCCGCGTCGATGAAGACGAGGTCGAACGGAGGGCTGCCTTCCTTCTCGATCGCGCCAAGAGCGTCCAGCGCGGGCCCCAGTCGTAGGTCGACGACGCCGTCCACCCCGGCCCGCACGAAGTTGTGCCGGGCCACCTCCGCGTGGTGCGGATCGAGCTCGAGGGTCACGACGGTGCCGCCGCTGGCGACCGCTTTCGCCATCCAGATGGTGCTGTAGCCGGCCAGCGTCCCGATCTCGAGCACCCGGCGCGCACCCAGGGCGCGCACCAGGAGATGCAGGAGCATGCCCTGAGGCGCCGAAACGCTGATCGGGGGGAGCCCGCCCTCTTCGGCGGCGCGCAGCGTCTCCGCGAAGACCGGGTCGTCCGGGAGCAAGGTGCCGGTGATGAAGGCGTCGACGTCGGTCCACACGGTGTCGTCCATGCACCATTCGTAGCCGATCCGCGCGGCCTGGCGTGGACGAGGGCGCCGTTCGGCGGTCAGCTCGGCAGGTCCACCGGGGTGACGTGCGCCGGGAGCGCCGTCCTCACGCGACCCGGAACCGCCCGCCAGCACCACACCACGAGCCCCACGAGCGGGACGCAGCAGGCGGCAGCGACGTCGAAGGGAACCCAGGGCGCGATGCCGAAGAGCACGCCGGCCGCCGCAGCCGCGATCGCCGTCGTCCCGGTCTGGCACGCGGCGAAGATGCCTTGCGCGTGCCCGTGGTGCTCGGGAGCGGTCCCCTCGCCGAGGAGGGACTGGCTGGCAGGGAGCGCCACCGCGTAGCCGGCGGACTCCCAGATCCCGAGGACCATGAGGAGGACGACTCCAGGCACGAACGGGTAGGAGGCGCAGAAGGCGAGCGCCCAGACCAGCGCGGCGACCCCGAGCCATCGCCGGTCGAAGTGGTCCGCGAGCCAGCCCGCAGGACGCGACATGAGCACGAAGGGCAGCGCGAACATGGTCCAGCTGACGCCGACTTCCCACGAGGAAGCCCCGTGGCGCGTCATGAGGAGCGTCCAGCACGTCTCGTAGACACCCGAAGTGACGCCCATCGACGCTGCCGCGAGGAACGCTCCCCACACGGCCCGCTCCGACGCCGTCCGGGGAAGCCGTCGCCCGCCGCTCCAGCGCTCA
Organism: Actinomycetes bacterium; assembly: GCA_021785095.1. The sequence goes on along the minus strand of JAJYGM010000282.1, from coordinate 1,064 downwards.
GCGGCACCCCGGCGCTCACGTGCAGATGGCAGCGCGCCGTCCTCGCCCCGCTCCTCCAACCCGCCGGGTGGAGCCGCCGCACCCTCCGGGTCGCGCGGCAAGCCTTCCGCGGCCGCACGCTGCTCGTCGGCCGCACGCTGCTCGTCGGCCGCACGCTGCTCGTCGGCCCCACGCACGGCGCGCCAGGCCACGAGCACCGCAACGGTGGCGGCGATCGAGGCGGCTCCGGCAGCGACGAAGAGAACACGCATCGCCCCGACGCCGGCGATGCTGCCGAGCGCAGGCCCGACGGCGAGGCCGCCCAGCTCGGCGCCGTAGATCCGACCGCTCGCCCGGCCGCGGTGCGAGACCGGCACCGCGTGGGACACCATCGCAAGTGCCGCGACGATCGCCGCGCCCGCGCCGGCACCCTGGAGCCCGCGGAACACGATCTCCAGCGCCGCGGGGCCTGGCACGAGGAAGAGCAGGCTTCCCGCCGCGTACACGACCAGGCCGCCGACGAGCACGGGGAGCCGTCCAAGGCGATCCGAGATCCGCCCCGAGCCGTACTGGAAGAAGAACGCTGCAGCGAAGTACGCAGCCATCACGGCGCCGACGATGGCGTCGGAGCCGCTGTGCAGCTTCACATAGAGGGGGAGCAGGGGAAGGATGGCGCCGGCACCCACCCACTGCAGGACGATCGCGAGCGCCAGCACCCGCACGAGGCGGGTCACGCCGCGAGGCAACGGTTCCTGGACGCTGGCCGCGCGGGAACGGCGGAGCAACGCGTCCATGACCCCATCATGCCCGGCTCGCAGCACCGACGATGCCGGTGGTGGAAGGCCGGCGATGCCGGTGGTGGAAGGCCGGCGATGCCCGGGTCGGTGTGCATGGCACGCCGGACCAGGCCGCCCGTCCGAGCGTCGACGCCACCAGTACGCTCTCCCACACCAGGTGCGCGGGACGATCGTGCCGCCGAGTAGGGAGGGGCGATGACCATCGAGACCTCGTACCGCTACGAGCAGATCAGCCCGGGGGCCTACGAACACCCTGCCGACCGGGCAGCGACCTCCGCCCTGCATGCG
>JAJYGM010000373.1 GCA_021785095.1 Actinomycetes bacterium | reverse complement strand
CGCGGGCGGCCAGGCGGTCGAGGAGGAAGGCCTCCGTGCCGGCGAGACCAACCGAGAAGAACAGGACACCCCCTCCGACCCTGGCACCGTCACCTCCCCGGCACGGACCGCGCCGAGGGAGGTCAGCCGAGCTTCGTGCGGCGTCCCCACCAGCACGTTCGGTGGGTGGTAGGCGCAGATCTGCTCCAGGGAGTCAGTGACGAGCAGCGAAGCCAGCTCCGGTAGGTCGAGGCCGAACTCCGCCCGACCCTGCTGCTTCGGCCCGAGGGTGCTCACGTAGGCTCCCTGCTCGATCCAGGCGGCGTCGATCACCGGTGTCGGACTCCTCGTGGCGAGGATCACGACCTGGGCGCCCTCGACGGCGGTCCCGGCATCGGGAAGCGCGTAGGAGACCCCCGTGACCAGCGGGGCCACCCGCTCGGCGAAGCGCTGCCGACGGTCGGGATCCCGGGAGAACACCCGGACCTCGCGCAGGTCTCGCACGGCAGCCAGTGCCCACAACTGGGTGTACGCCTGGGTTCCCGAGCCGATGACGGCGACCACCCCGGCGTCCCCTGCAGCGAGCGCATCGGCCGCCACGGCTCCGATGGCTCCCGTACGCCTCGGGCCGAGCTCGTTCCCGATGGCGACGGCCCGCACCCGCCCCGTTGTCTCGTCATGGACGACAACGACCTGGGCCCCGGGATCGGACGGGAACGTGTCGTAGGACCGGTACCCGAACCACGAGCCACGCAGGCGGCCGGCGGTGAACACCAGCCCGGCCTCGCCGAAGTCGGCGTGGACCCTCGCCGGCGCCACCAGCTCGCCACGATGATGGGCATCCACCGCCTCGCCGGCCCAGCGCACTGCGTCGGCGGCACCGAGGAGGGCGAGGAGCTCATCGTCGTGCAGGATCAGCTCCACCAGGACACCATACGGAGGACACCGAGGGGACTCGACGGTAGCTGGTCCTCCTTCGGCCGGGCGGGCAGCATCGGCGGGATGGGTGCACGTCTCTCCGGTGCTCGATGCGTACGACCGAGCGCGATGGCCGTGGCCGCAACAGGAGATCGCGTGCTCACCAGCGACCCCGGCGACATCCGAGCGCTCTACGGTCGTGGCCTCCGGCCGGAGGAGCCCTGACCTGGGACGCCCCGTCGGACACATCCTCGCGGGGGCCTCGACGCGCACCTTCCGTGTGGAGCCGAGAGCGGCGCAGGTGAGTCCCGCTGCGGTCACCGGCTCCGGGGTGTTCCGGCCCGGGTTGGGAGCGCCTCGATCGCGCCAGGTGCGGAGGGCCAGGTGTTCGAAGCGGCGGCTGACCTGGGAGCAGGCTGGTCTGGTCGACGACGCGGTCGAGAACGCCGGGACGTGGGACGTGGTGTGCTGCCATGGGGTGGTCATGTACCTTCAGTCCCTGGCGGAGGCTGTCGCCACCCTGGTCAGCCTGGCTCGAGCCGGAGCGCCGGTTTCGCTTCTCTCGCGCAACCAAGCGGGGATCGCCATGCGCGCCGGGATGGCAGGCAGCTGGAGCGACGCGCTCGACGGCTTCGACGCCGAGCGCTACACCAACCGGCTGGGCCTGGACGCGGTGCGCGCGGACCGGCCCGAAGCGGCGACGGCAGCCCTCGATGCCGCTGGCGCCGAGACACTCGCCTGGTACGGGGTGCGCCTGTTCACCGACCATTTCGGTCGCACCGAGCTGCCATGCGACCTGGACGACCTCCTGGCCGCGGAGGAGCGAGCTGGTGAGCGCGATTTCTACCGGCAGCTCACAGCACTCACCCCCACCCTTGCCACCCGGCGCACGTGACGGAGTCCGCTCCGAGATGGGCGAGCGGACGATGCGCCGGCATCAGGTGCTCGTCCTGCGCTCCCCGCCCCGTTTCGGGTGCCGTGAGTCGACGAAGAGACAGAAGGGGTGACCGGCCGGGCCTGCGTCCACCCGAAGTGGCTCCTCGCCGTCCCCGGCTCGGTCGAGCAAGACCCGAGCGCGGAGCGCGATCACCCTGGAGTGCTGGAGATCCAGGTCTTCGACCGTTCGCACGGTCAGGTCCAGGTGGAGCTGCTGGGGGATCGCCCCGTCGGGCGAGGTGGCCCTCGGAATCGACCTCACCTGCTGGGAGGCGACGGCCGGACCAGCCGGATCATCGAGGAGAAGGAGCCAATCGGAGCCGCGAGCGTCTGTCTCGCCCGCGGCCGGAGGTTCGTCGCCGGGACGGCAGCGGTACCCGAGGAGCTCCCGGTAGAAGTCCGCCAACGCCCGGGCATCGGTCGTGTCCAGGACGACCTGTCGGAGGATCGGGTAGGGGGAGGAGGGCACGGGGGCCACGGCGAGGACGGTGGCCACGGCGGGCACCGGGGGCACGGCGGGCACGGTGGGCACCCGGGGGCACGGTGGCCACGGCGGGCCCCGTACACCCCCCGCTCCCGACCCACCGGGAGCTCGCCGGGCTGCAAGGCCTGGATGGGAAGGCGTCGGCTGGTCGACTGCCCGCTCCGACGTCTCCTGCCCGAGAACCGGCAACGAGTGTCAGAATGAAACTCTCCCTGCATGGGCGTGCTGATCAGAGACCTTCCCGACGAGGTACACGCCGAGCTGGCTCGCCGGGCCGCTGCCGAGGACAAGAGCCTCCGCGCGTACCTCCGCGAGGTGCTCACGGAGCACGTGGCC
>JAJYGM010000337.1 GCA_021785095.1 Actinomycetes bacterium | reverse complement strand
ATCGCGGACCGGGCAATGCTCGATGGCGCCAAGGCGATGGCCTGCACGATCATCGACGCGGCGACGAACGACTCCTTGCGCGCACGCCTGAGCGCCCGCCGCTACCGCCACGACGAGGCTGGCGCGGCGCGCTGAGCGCGTTCAGCGCTCGCGGCCGGTGTAGCGGTAGACCACTCGAGCGAGATAACCGGCCACCGCCAGGGCCAGGATCGGCATGACGACGTTGCGCAGCACACCGAGCGCCAGCCAGACCGTGGCGTAGATCCCGACGGCGGCGACGACGAAGACCACCGCACTCGGCACGACGCGACTCTTGAGCGGACCACTCCGGGACGGCTCGACTTGCGACATGGAGAACCACCTCCGGCAGCGAGCCTACGCTCCGACCAGCCTCATGGGAGGGCGCGGGCCCGCGCGGCCCTCAGCGCGCCGAAGCGGGCCCCACGGTCGGATGCGGCATGCAGAGTTGGTCGTATTCGGCGATCAGAATCTCGCCGGCCTCGTCGCCGCACGCTGGGCAGTTCGGATCGCGCCGCACCTTGAAGGTGCGGAAGGACTCCTCGAGCGCGTCGTAGGCCATCAGCCGGCCGACCAGCGGGTCGCCGAGGCGCAGCACCATCTTCACGGCCTCGATCGCCTCCAAGGAACCGATAATCCCGCAGAGCACGCCGAGCACGCCCGCCTCGGCGCACGAGGGCGCGAGCTCGGGGGGCGGCGGCTCGGGGACGAGGCAGCGATAGCAGGGCCCGACGTAGGGATCGAACACCGTCACCTGCCCCTCGAAGCGAAAGATCGAGCCGTGCACCACCGGTGTGCGCGTCAGGAGCGAGGCGTCGTTGACGAGGTAGCGCGTCGGGAAGTTGTCGGTCCCGTCCACCACGAGGTCGTAGCCCGAAAAGAGCTCGACGACGTTGTCGGCACCGAGCCGGACGTCGTAGGTCACCACGTTGACGTCGGGATTGAGCGCCGTCAGCGTCTTTTTTGCCGAGTCCACCTTGCGTTCGCCGATGCGATCGAGGTTGTGAAGCACCTGGCGCTGCAGGTTGGAGGCGTCGACGACGTCCATGTCGACGATGCCGATCGTGCCCACGCCAGCAGCCGCCAAGTAGAGCGCCGCGGGCGAGCCGAGGCCGCCGGCCCCGAGCATCAGCACCTTGGACTCGAGCAGCTTCTGCTGGCCGGCCTCGCCGATCTCGGGGAGGAGGAGATGGCGGTGGTAACGGTTGCGCTGGTCGGCGGCGAGAACCCGGGGGGCGGACCAGTCGCGCCCCTCGTCCTTCCAGCGGTTGAACCCACCGATCATCGACACGACGTCGCGATAACCGAGGTCCTGGAGCGCTTTGGCGGCGAGCGCCGAGCGGGTACCGCCGGCGCAGTAGACGACGATCGGCTGGCTCTTGTCTGGCAGGCGGCCCTCGACCTGGACCTCGAGGAAGCCTCGGGGCAGATGGAGGGCCCCGGGGATCGCCCCCTGCGCGTACTCGTCCGCCTCGCGTACGTCCAGCATGACCGCGTCGGCGCGCTGACGCTCCGCCTCCACGGGCTCGACCTCGCGAATCTCCTCGCGGACCTGGGAGAGCAGATCCCTGAAGCTCGGCATCGGCTGCCTTCTTTCCTCTGCCAGCCGCCGGGCGACGGCTCGGGCGCACCGCGGGGTGCGCTGACTTCTAAAACATTACCGAATGAGTCATCATTCCGGCACCCACTTTTCGCCGATAGGGTCTCGCCATGCAGCTCGAAGAGGTGCTGCGCCGGCGCCGCATGACCCGGCGCTTCGAGGCCACGCCGCTCCGCCCCGAGACCCTCGGCCGGCTGCTCGACGCCGCTCGGCGGGTGCCCTCCGCGGGCTTTACCCAAGCCGTCGAGGTCGTTGTCCTCACACAGCACGCCGCCCGCCAGCGCTTCTGGGCGGCTGTGGCCGATCCCGGCTGGGTCGAGGACCGCGAGGGCGCGGGCATCGTCTCGGCGCCGGTCGTCGTCGTGCCGGTGGTCAGTCCGGCCGCCTATCGCGACCGCTACCAAGAGCGCGACAAGACCACGTCGTCCCTTGCCGGCGCTGAGGGCTGGGGTATCCCCTACTGGCTCGTCGACGCGAGCTTTTGCGTGCTCGCGCTGCTCCTTGCCGCCGAGAACGAGCATCTTGGCGCGCTCTTTTTCCACCTGCAGGGCCACGAGGCCGCCGCGCTCGCTGCGCTCGGGGTTCCGCCCGCGTACCAGACGATCGGGGCGGTGGCACTCGGGACGCGCGCCCCCGATGAGCAGCCCTCGGGCAGTCCGACCCGACGCGCCCGCCGTGGGCTCGACGAGCTCGTGCATCGGGAGGGCTGGTGAACGCCCCGCGACGGCGCAACGATCCGGCGATCTACGAGGAGCTCGCCGGATCGTGGTGGGAGCCACGAGGGTCATTCGCGATGCTCGCCTGGATCGCCCGGGCACGTGCGGCCCTTGTGCCCGCACCGGCGCGGCGAGACAGCGTGCTCGTCGATCTCGCATGCGGCGGCGGGCTGATGGCGCCCTACGTCGCAGCAAAGGGCTACCGCCACGTCGGAGTCGACACCTCCCCGTCCGCGCTGGGCACCGCAGTTACCCACGGCCTGCTCGGAGTGCGCGGCGACGTCGCCGCCGTGCCATTGCCCGACGCCTGCGCTGCCGTG
>JAJYGM010000657.1 GCA_021785095.1 Actinomycetes bacterium | reverse complement strand
GAGCGTGCGCTCCAGGACGCCGGGATCCAGGCGTCCGATGTCGACCTCCTCGTCCCGCACCAGGCGAACCTCCGCATCATCCAGGCCGCCTGCCAGCGCCTCGGGATCCCCGAGGAACGGACCGCGATGGTCATCGACCGCTACGGCAACACGTCTTCTGCCTCCATCCCGCTCGCACTCGACGACGCCCTGCGCAGCGGCCGGATCTCCGCGAAGGATCACTTGCTGCTCACCGGGTTCGGCGGAGGCATGACCTGGGCGAGCGCGGTCCTACGCTGGGGGGGATGAACGAAGGAAGGCCGGGCGAGCACCGCCCGGACACGACGCTGGTGGTGCTGGCGGCGGGTCGTGCGACCCGCTATGGCGGAGTGAAGCCGCTGGCCCCGGTCGGGCTCAACGGTGAGGCGGTGCTCGACGTCCTGGCGAGCGACGCCCTCGCTGCGGGATTCAACCGCCTCATCCTGGTCGTCGGCGCCGAAACCGGCTCTGCGATCCGGTACCACGTCAGCCGCACGTGGCCCAGGGAGGTGCCGGTCGAGTTCGCGGGCCAGCAGACGCCTCGGGGCACGGCAGACGCGGTCCTTGCGGCGGCCCCCCTGCTCGACACGGGCTCGCCGTTCGGCGTCGCCAACGCCGACGACCTTCCCGGGAAGCCGGGCCTGGCGCTCCTCGCCGGACACCTGCGCAGCGGCGAGCCGGAGAGCGTCGGCGTCTTCTTCCGGCTGCGCGACTCGCTCGTCGGCGACGCGCCGGTCACCCGGGGAGTGTGCCGTGTCGACGAACTGGGGATGCTCGAGGCCGTGGACGAACGGCGCCGCGTGACCCTGCTGCCCGACGGCCGGGTCATCGCGGACGACGGGCGCGAGCCCAAGGAGCTCGACCCCGAACAGCTCGTGTCGGTGAACCTCTGGGGGTTCGTGCCCGAGCTTCGCGTCGTCTTCGAGCAGGCCATAGCCCAGGCGCGCGGCGACCGCGAGGTCCTCCTCCCCGAGGTCGTCGACGAACTTCTCACCGCAGGTGCGCGAGGGGCGCAGCACGCGCTCGCCGTGCGCGTGCTGCGCGCGCCGGGCCGGTGCGTCGGCGTCACCCATGCCGGCGACGTCGCCTTGGTCTCCGCGGAACTGGCACGCCAAGTGGCACAGGGGGACCGTCCTGCCCAGCTATGGACGGCGGTCGCAACGCGATCGTGACCGGGGCAGGCACCGCCCGGCGGGCGCCTGTGCGATTGCGTCGCCTCGTGGTCGCTGCGGTTCTCAACGGCGCGCTGGTCGTCGCCGAGATCGTCGCGGGGCTCGATGCGCGTTCCTCTGCGCTCCTCTCCGACGCCGGGCACAACCTGTCAGACGTCGCCGCGATCGGGCTCTCCCTCGCCGCCGTGCGCTGGGCGCTGCGACCTCGAAGCGAGCAGCGCTCCTACGGCAACCACCGCGCCACCATCCTCGCCGCGCTTGCCAACGCAACGGTCCTTGTGGTCGTCACCCTGGTGATCGTGGCACTCGCGGTCGACCGTCTGCTCCACCCGGTGGCCGTCCACGGCGCGCTCGTGAGCGAGGTGGCCGGCGCGTCGCTCGTCGTGAACGTGGCTGCCGCGGTCGCGCTGCGCGAGCCCGGGCACGACCTCAACCTGCGCAGCGTCGCGCTGCACATGGCAGCCGACGCCCTGTCGGCGGCGGCAGTCCTCGCGGCTGGCGTCGTCGTGGTCGTCTTTGGCCCGCGAAGCGACCTTGCGGACCCGGCGGCCTCCCTGGCGGTCGCCCTGCTGGTTCTCGTCCAGGCTGTGCGTGTCGTGCGTGAGAGCACCAGCGTCTTGTTGGAGTCGACGCCTGCCGACGTGGATCTCGCCGCCCTCCGCAGCGCGCTCACCTCCGTCAAGGGGGTCAGGGAGGTGCACGACCTCCACGTCTGGAGCCTCTCGAGCGACTACCGCGCGCTCTCCGCGCACGTGGTCCTCACCGACCACCCGAGCCTGGAGGAGGCACAAGCGGTGGGCGCAGTCGTACGCGAGCGGGTGACGATGCCCTTCGGCATCGCGCACACGACGTTCGAGATGGAGTGCGAGCGCTGCGACGAGGAGCTCGGAGACCCCTGCGGCGTCGGCGAACCGGCCCGGGCACGAGGGCCGGGCGTTCCCGAGGGCGACGAGCAGCTGCCTGCCGGTACCGATCCGGTACGCGGCGCGACCCCGAGTAACCGTCCGGCATAGCCGTCCAGCTCCTCGGGGTCAGCGCCCACGGTGACCCGCGGACTTCGTTCCCGGGGCAGTGTCGGACAACCCCGTTCCCGCCGACCGTGCCGAGAGCTCCAGGGAACCTCCCGGCCGTTGTCACGAGCCACCACTGCTCGAATGACCTCCCCCGCCTCCGACTGTGCCTTGCGGCATCAGCCGTTCCCGCCGGTCGGCCAAGAGCCTTCCGGCTGGATAACAAGGAGGGACGTACGCCCCCCCCTGCTCGTCCGTCGGTCCGCCTTGCGGCGCCCCTCCGTTCAATGACGGGCTCGATCACTCGAACAACTCAAAGATTGCGCCTCGTCCGTCGAAAAGGCAAGAGGTTCAGGCAAAATCCCGAGGTTGTCCCCAAGAAGTTGCACCATGTCCCCAATTGCATTCGAGCTTTCCCCAGAGCACGGCGCCCTTTCCCCCAGGCAGTCCCCAGC
>JAJYGM010000241.1 GCA_021785095.1 Actinomycetes bacterium | reverse complement strand
CGGCACCGGGACCTGCGCGCCAGACGTGCCCTCCCCGTCGGGTTGCACTGCCACGCCCGTGGTCCCGCGGATCCGAGCGACGAGCTCACGGGCACCCGCGTCCGCCAACGCGTCGCCCGTCACGCCGACGACCACATGGACCTCCGTGCGTTCCCCGAGCGCCTCGAGGAGCTCGATCTCGGGTGTCCCGACACGGTGCGGCAGGTGCACCGCGACCGTGCCGCAAGCTCCCGCCGCCCACTCTCCTCCGCGGCGGACCTCTGCTGCCGCAGCCGAGAAGAGCTCGCCCGCGCCGATAGAGCCCGACAAGGCAGCGCGAACCCGGCGCACCACCCTGATCACGTCGGAGGCGCGCGAGCTCTGGGCCGCCAGGGCGCCGAGCGTACGGTCAGGGACGCCGACCAGATCTCGGTAGGTGCGGGCGAGCGCACGCAGCGTCGCCGCCTGGTCCGCCGTCCCGGTCAGACGCGCCGGTGCCTCCTGCGCCAGCGCCGAACGCACCGCCTCGAGCTCGAGCGCAGGAAAAGCCGCGGTCCTCGCGCCCGACGACAACCACTCGGCGGCAAGCTCGGCCGCGAGCCGCTCCCACGTCGTGCAGCGCAGGTGCACGACACCGGGGGGTCTCGCCGCGAGCCGACGACGAACTGCGAGGGCCAGTCCCCCGCGGTCCACCACCACGGTGACGGGCGCGAAGGGATCGGCGCCCTTCGCACTGCGGATGATCCGTGCGAGGGCCTCGAACGCGCCGTCACCATAAGGGTGCGCCCCAACGCTGATCGCCACCGCGGTCACAGTACCGAGGGGCTGTGACTCTCATGATGGTCAAGTCCCGGGAACGGGGTGCTTGGCCTGACCCGAAGCGTGTGACTGGGGCGGCGCGACGAGTGGTCAGCGTGCGCCGACGAGCAGCTCAGCGATCTGCACCGCGTTCAACGCTGCGCCCTTGCGAAGGTTGTCCGAGACGACGAACAGGGCCAGCCCGCCGCCGTCGGCACGCCGGATGCGCCCGACGTAGGACGGGTCCCTCCCTGCTGCGAAGAGCGGCGTGGGGAGCTCCGCCAGAACGACCCCGGGCGCGTGCGCGAGAGCTCCGGTCGCCTCGTCGGGACCCAGGTCTCGGGAGAACTCGGCCACGATCGCAGCGGAGTGCCCCGTGAAGACGGGCACGCGGACGCACGTGCAGGTCACCGAGAGATCGGGGATGCCGAGGATCTTCCGGCTCTCGTTGCGATACTTCTGCTCCTCGTCGGTCTCGAGCGACCCGTCGTCCACGAGCCTGCCTGCGAGCGGCACGACGTTGTGCGCGATCGGCGCGGCGAACTTCACCGGCTCGGGGAAGTCGACCGCTGCGCCGTCGAAGGTGAGCTCCGCAGCCCGGTCGGCGGTCTTTGCGAGCTGGTCCGCGAGCTCGGACACGCCGGCCCGGCCGGCACCCGACACCGCTTGGTAGCTCGCGATCACGAGCCGGCGCAGGACGGCCGCGTCGTGGAGCGGCTTCAGTACCGGCATCGCCGCCATCGTCGTGCAGTTCGGATTGGCGACGATCCCCTTGGGGATCGAGGAGAGCGCTGCGGGGTTCACCTCGGCGACGACCAGCGGAACGTCAGGATCCATGCGCCACGCCGACGTGTTGTCGATCACGGTCGCGCCAGAGGCGGCGATACGGGGTGCGAGCTCGCGCGAGGCGGCAGCGCCGGTCGAGCAGAGCGCGATGTCGATCCCGGAGAGGTCCGCCTCGGCCGCGTCCTCCACCACGAGGGCCGTCCCGCGCCAGTCGAGGGTGGTCCCCGCCGAGCGGGCGGAGCCGAAGAAGCGCATCTCGTCGACCGGGAATTCGCGCTCGATCAAGATCGATCGCATCACTTGCCCGACCTGCCCGGTCGCCCCGAAGATCCCGACTCTCGACACGAGGCGAGCCTAACGTCTTGACCGATGCCGATCGCCCGGAGTGCGGGGGGTCCGGGCCGTCACCCGAGCTGGAAGGCGCTGTGCAACACGCGGGCCGCCCGCTCGACGTCCTCCTCACGCACGATGCAGGAGATCCGGATCGTCGAGGTCGAGATGAGGTCGATGTTGATGCCCTCGTCAGCCAGCGTCTCGAACATGGTCGCCGTCACGCCCGGGTGGGACTTCATCCCTGCACCGATGACCGAAACCTTGGCGATCCCGACGTCCGACGACACCCCTGTCGCGCCGAGCTCGGGGAGGAGCCCGGTCACGCCGTCGACCGCGGTGGCCAGGTCGGTACGGGGCACGGTGAAGGAGATGTCCGTGGTCCCGTGCAACGACGTGTTCTGCACGATGTCGTCGACGTTCACCGAGCGGTCCGCGAGAGCGCGGAAGAGCCGCGCCGCGATGCCCGGCTTGTCGGGGACGCTCGCCACGGTCACCTTGGCGAGCGAGCTGTCGTGCACGACAGCGGTGACGACCGCCTGCTCCATTGACTCATCCTCCTCGACGATCCAGGTGCCGGGTTCCCAGGTGAAGCTGCTGCGAACCTGGAGCGGCACCCCGTGGTTCCGTGCGAACTCCGCGGAGCGAAGCTGCAGCACCCTCCCCCCGGCCGCAGCGATCTCGAGCATCTCCTCGAAGCTCACCCGCCCGAGCTTGTGCGCGTCGGGGACGATCCTCGGGTCCGCACTGAAGACACCCGTCACGT
>JAJYGM010000546.1 GCA_021785095.1 Actinomycetes bacterium | reverse complement strand
GATCTGGTACGCCCAGAAGGACAGCGGACGAGACGCGGTGACGGTCGGGTCCTTCTGGCGCAATGACCCCGCTGCGGCGTTGCGCGGGTTGGCGAAGGTCTTCGTCCGCTCCGCTTCGGCGCGCCGGTTCAAGGCGGCGAACGCGGCCGTCGGCATGTAGACCTCGCCGCGCACCTCGAGGTGGTGAGGAGCGACCGTCTTCAGCTCCTGCGGCACGTCGCGGATCGTGGCGACGTTGGCGGTGACGTCCTCTCCGGTCACCCCGTCGCCGCGCGTCGCGGCCTGCACGAACCGTCCGTCGACGTAGGTGAGCGACATCGCGACCCCGTCGACCTTCGGTTCGCAGGTGAAGTCGAGCGTCTCGAGGTCGACGTCGGGCAGCAGCCGGCGGAGCCGGTCGCCCCATGCGTCGAGCTCGGCCTCGCTGAACGCGTTGTCGAGGCTCATCATCGGGATGCGATGGCGGACCGGCGCGAAGAGCTGAGGCGCCGGCGCGCCGCCGACGCGCTGGGTCGGCGAGTCCGAGGTGATGACCTCGGGGTGGTCGGCCTCGATCCGTTGGAGCTCGCGGAAGAGCGCGTCGTAGTCGGTGTCGGGGATCTCGGGGGAGTCGAGGACGTAGTAGCGAAAGTCGTGGTGGGCGATCAGCCGACGCAGCTCGGCAGCCCGCTCGGCCGGTGTGCTGCGCTCGGGTGCGGCCTCCGGGCCGGCCGGTTCGCCGTATTGGCCCGCGGACGTCACCCGAGCCTCCGACATCCCGCGACGATCCCCGCGCCACGGACCGCGTCGGGGTCCGCCGCGTCGTAGAAGGCGAGGGTCTGGCCCGGGGCGACCGGCCGCTGTGGCGTGCGAAAGCGGCAGCTGACGACCTGGCGGTCCTCGCCGGTGCCGGGATCGGGTTCCCCGGTCCCGCCGGCACCGTGCCCGAACCGGACGACGCACGGGGCGGGGCGGCCGTGCGCGCTCACCTGGGCGACCGTCTCGTCGCCGTCGTCGAGGGCACGGTCCACCCACGTCACGCTCCCCGGCACGAGCGACACCTCGTCGACCGCGGCACGCGCGGCGTCCGCGACCGTCACGCGGCGTGCTCGCACGTCGACCGCCACTGCGTAGCGGCGCGTGCTCGCCGCCGGCATCCCGCGCCGCTGGCCCACGGTCACGAGCTCCACGGCATCCACCGCGCCGAGGCGCGCGCCGCTCGCGTCGACCACCTCACCAGGGTGCAGCTCGAGGCGCGTGGAGAAGAACCCTTCCCGACCCTCGCCGACGTGGATGAAGCAGACGTCCTGGCTGTCGGGCTTCGCCGCGGTGCGCAGCCCCAGGCTCGCGGCCTCGGCCCGGACCTGCGTCTTGGTCATCGTGCCCACCGGCAGCATGATCGCGCCGAGCTGCGACTGCCCCAGCATGGAGAGCACGTAGGACTGGTCCTTGGCACTGTCGACGCCCCGCACCAGAGCGAGGCGCCCGTCGCGCTCGCGCACCTGTGCGTGGTGGCCGGTCGCCAGACGGTCGAACCCCAGGCGGCGAGCACGCTCCAGGAGACGGTCGAACTTGATGTGGCGGTTGCACTCGATGCAGGGGTTGGGCGTGCGACCCTCGGCGTGCGCGGCGACGTAGGGGGCCACCACGTCGCGTTCGAAGTCCTCGGTGAGGTTGAAGACGTGGTGCGGGATGCCGAGCTGCTGGGCCACGCGGCGCGCGTCGTCCACGTCCGCGACCGAGCAGCACCCCGAGCTCTGTGGTCCGCCCCAGAGCTTCAGGGTGGCACCGACGACCTCGTGGCCCTCCGCGACGAGGCGGGCGGCAGCCACCGAGGAGTCCACGCCACCTGACATCGCCACGAGGACGCGCAACGCGGTCGCTCCGCCTCGATCAGCCGCGCAGGCGGGCGACGGCCTCGGGCACGACCGCGAGCACGCGCTCGACGTCCTCCGCTGCAGTCGTGTGCCCGAGACTGAACCGGATCGACCCGCGCGCGCTCGCCGCCGGCACGCCCATCGCCGCGAGCACGTGGCTTGGCTCGAGCGCGCCGCTCGCGCACGCCGCACCCGCCGAGACGCACACGCCCGCCTCGTCGAGGAGCACCACCAGCTCCTCCCGGTCGACCCCTGAGAAGCACAGATGGCAGTGGCCCGGCAGCACGAGCTCGCGCGCCGCGGCCTCGATCACCGACGGCACCGCATGAAGCAGCCCGTCGGCGAGCCGATCTCGCAGCGCGCCCACCCGTGCCGACTCCGCCTCGCGCTCGCGCGCCGCGGCAGCCAGGGCCGTCGCGAGCCCGACCGCGCCTGCGACGTCGTGCGTGCCGGACCTGCGCTCGCGCTCCTGGCCCCCGCCCACGAAGAGCGGCTCGATCTCGGTGCCCTCCCCCACCACGAGCGCGCCCGCGCCCTTCGGGCCGCCGAGCTTGTGCGCGGAGACCGAGACGAGGTCGACCCCCGGTGCCGCCTGCGCGACGTCGAGCCACGCAGCCGCTTGCACTGCGTCGGTGTGGACGACCGCCTGCGGAGCCAGGCTTCTCGTGAGCGCCACCACGTCGCCGAGCGGCTGGACCGTGCCCACTTCGTTATTGGCGAGCATGACCGTCACGAGCGCGACGTCGCCGCCGAGATCCTCGAGCGCCTGCTCGAGCCGGGCGAGGTCGAAGAGGCCCTGGGAGT
>JAJYGM010000627.1 GCA_021785095.1 Actinomycetes bacterium | reverse complement strand
AGTCGAACCGCTGGGACCTGCTCGCCTTCGGCACGATGGTCCTACAGACGCTCCTGCCCCTGGTGCACCTTCGCGGCGTTCAGGCCTACCTGGACGCGGCGGGTGCCGACCCCGCCCTCGTCATGCGCAGCTCGACCGAAGGGGAGCGGCTGCGCGAACGCTTCGGCGCGCGGCCTCTCAACCAGGGCAAACGCGTCTACGGCTGGACCTTCGCGATCGACGGGACGATTTTCGTGTTCGCGATGACCTCCGCGATGCTGAGCGAGGACGAGGACCTGGCCAATCCCTTCACGGACGACTTGATCACCATCGTCCGTCACGCGCAGCTGACCGACGTCTTCGCCGGTCCGGAGACGCGCGTGGTACGCCGGGCGTCGCTGGGGCACATGCTCGGGGACGTGCTCGAGCGCCACGGCGTCAGGGTCCACACGAAGCTGCACCCTGACGGGATCGACATCAAGACGAACGGCTGGCTCTGGACGATCCTGTGCCGCCAGGCCGAGGAAGACTTGAAGATCACGCTGACCCGCCTGCTCACCGGCCGGATCTTCAAGGTGAAGCGCGGGCAGTGGGACCGCGGCCAGGGGGCGATGCTCGTCGGCTACACCGTCGACGAGGACGGGACCATCTCACTTGGCGACGCCGTGCAGCAGCGTGTCGCCCGGCTGGCGTTCGAGCGTGCCGCTGCCGCCTTCGACGAGGTCCGGGCTGTGCAACAGACGGGGGTGCAACCGCAGATCACCCCCGAGCGCATCGTGGCGGACCTGGCGGTCGCTGGCGCCGTCAAGCGCTCCAACAAGAAGCGGGACCGGTGGGGCAACCAGATAGCGGGCACCTCGCTGGTTTCCGCGAACCCGAAGGTGGCGCTGCTGACCATCCTCCGAGACATCCCCGCCTACGCCACGGGGCAGCTGGTGCGCCAGCAGGGCCTCCCGATGACGGGCCTCGACGAGCGGGACATCCACGGCTTCCCCGTCTTTCACCCCCCGGGAGCTGGTCCCGAGGCCAAGGGCTTCACCGTCTTCAGCTGGAAGCTGCCGCTACCATCCGGCGGCTGGGGCAGCGAGGCCACGCTCGTGAAGGCGTTCCGGTACTACGAGTGGCTCAAGGAGCACGACCGGAGGTCAGCTGTCGAGAGCGAGTGGCCACTGTCTGGCCTTTTCACCGCCACGCGCGGCGACGACCAGTTCCGACTGCTTCACGCCTCGGGTGGCTACCAGTGGCGCCGGTACCCGTCATCAAAGGGCTACTCGAAGGACCTGAGCGTGGCCATCGGCAAGTTCGACCACTCCCTGACCGTCACGCGCCTGGTCGACGCCATCGTCGCCAAGCTCGAAGTCGAGGGCCTCGCCCCCGAGGAGATCGGGCTCGCTGGCGTGCCCGCCACACCCGGTCCAGGCATCGGGATACCCGTCGACTCCTCTGGCATCGAAGCTCGCCGGCTGGAGGTGGAGTCCCGCTACGCCCGGGCCCGGGAGCTCGCCATCGAGGCCACGAACGAGCGGGCGAGAGCGGACTACTGCGGCGACGCGGATCGCCTGGCAGGCGAGCTCGACGTCCTCGACCGCCAGCTCGCCGAGCTCGGCGAATCGCCCGTCGATCCCGACAACGAGCCCGCGGCGCAGTCCATCGAGATCGGTGAGCTGGCCACCCTTCTTTCCGTGCTCCTCGACACAGCGGGCGAGCCCGTCGACCCGGCGGTCACCGAGCTGCTCTCCCGCCTGATCACGGGGGGCACCCTCAGGGGCTGCTGGGACGACGCCGACCCGTGGGCCGAGTTCGAGTTCCACCTCCGGGTCCAGACGACCAGGGGCTGGCGAACCGTGGGACCCATCACCTTCGAGCTGGGCAACTCCTCACAGGGCAGTGACCGGTGCGCCTGGCACCGCCGGATGCGCCGTGTCGCCGAGCTCCGTATGGCCCACGGCCACGAGATCGAGGAGCTCGCTGCTCGCCTGGGCGCACAGCCGACACCACAGCGGCTCTTCAGGACCCTGACCCAGACGGTTGCCGAGATCTTCGGCGTCACGACCAACGTCGCTGCCGCCATGGTCGACCACCCGATCAGCTCCACCCGGGCAGCCCTCTGGGCCATACACCACGGGGGGCCGCTCCCGCAGCTCGACGGGCTGGACCCGGACCAGGGGGGGCGCCACATCGAGGTGCTGCGCGACAGCTACCTGGCGCCGGGCGCCACGTGGGCTGTTCCTGCCGCCTTCCTCGGCGGCGAACGCACCCGGCGCGACGTCGCGCGCTGGGTCCAGGCTCACTCGGCCACCGACCTCGACGCCGGGGCCCCCATCTGTGCCCTCGCCCACGCCATGGGGTGGAGGTGCCCACGTGACGCGGCAACCGCCCAGGCGCGGCGCCAGCCGAAGGCGGGAGGATCGCTCCAGCCTGCACTGGTCGAGAAGTGGTCCGCCGACCGCCGGCCGGACTGGGGCAGCGGGGGGAGCTGGATCAAGGACCCCGTCAGCGGCGCCCGGGTCAGGGCGAAGGGGGTGTCAGACGACGACAAACGCCTCCGGATCCGGCGCTGCCCGTGGTGCGAGACCAGGACGATCCTGCAGCCGATCCCCTGCCTCGAAGGTGGAGACGACCCCGTCCTCTGCGCCACCTGCCGGCGCAAGCCAGATGACCCCAGCCACGTCTTTCCCGCC
>JAJYGM010000424.1 GCA_021785095.1 Actinomycetes bacterium | reverse complement strand
CATCCGATCTCGGAGAGGAGCTGGTCACCCTTCAGCAGATTGTCGCGCTTGCAGGACGCGACGACGTTCGTCCACTCGTGACGCCCGCCCCGGCTCCTGGGCACGACGTGGTCGACCGTGTCGGCCACCTGCGCGCAATACGCGCACACGCCCCCGTCCCGGCGGAGCACGGCGCGCCTGGTGAGCGGTGGGGTTCGCGCCCAGCGGGGGATGCGGACCATCCGGGACAGACGGACGATCGCGGGAACCTCCACGCTGAGCTGCGCGGACCGGAACACCCTTCCCTCGGACCTGAACACGACCGCTTCGGCGCGGCCGTCCAGCATCAGCACGACCGCGCGCCGGTCGGACACCAGCGCCAGCGGCTCATAGGTCGCATCGAGCAGGAGAACCCGCTCCACGCCCCCGAAGGCTACCGGAGCGCACCAGGCGATCGGCGCCATCTCTGCCGGCACCACTCGAGGAACTCGACGACGTCGTCGGGAGCGGGGGGCGCTTCCCCATCGCCTCCGTAGGCAGTCTCCATGCGAAAGCGCCAGTACTCCGGGTCCGGCCAGGGCACGGGCGGCCACCGGCGCCACCACCCCCGCGGCGCAAGACGCGCGGCTGCCACGAGCGCGACCGACCACAGCCGAGGATGAGCGACGAGCGCGCGGGCTGCGGCGCAGAGGCCCTGTGGCAGGCTCACGGGCGCCCTCGGCGTTCGATCCCCCGGAACCCGACCGCAGCGGCGCCCGCGAGCGGCCCGTCTGCACCCAGCCCACCAGGGACGATCCTCGCGTCGGCGACGAACGACAGCCGGGCGCGCTGGGAGAGCTCCGCCTGCGCTGCAGCGAAGAACGGCGCACCGTAGCCGAGCGCGACGGATCCAGACACGACGGCGAGGTCGAGGTCCAAGAGGGCGGCGACCGACGCGACCGCGCGCCCGACGAGCATCCCCGTCCGTTCGACGACGTCTGCGGACGCCTCGGCTGGGGGTCTGCCGGTGATGGCTTCGATCGCCGTGCCGGAGGCCTCGGCCTCGAGACAGCCCAGCGCGCCGCACGCGCACCTGCGACCGGAGGGCTCGACGATGACATGCCCCACATGACCGGCGTTGCCGAGGCGTCCGTCGAGCAGGCTGCCGTCCACGACGAGGCCGCCTCCGATCCCGGTCGAGACCACCATCGCGAGGTAGTCGTCGGCCCCGGCCGCTCCGCCGTAGCGACCCTCTGCGAGCGCCAGGGCCTTGGCGTCGTTGTCGACGAACGTCGGAAGCCCGGTCAGCTCCTGGAGTCGGCTCCGCAGCGGAAAGCTCCGCCATCCAGGGATGTTGAGCGGTGAGACCGCGTCGCCGTGGTCCCGCATCGGCCCGCCGCAGCCGGCGCCGCACGCGACCGCGTCCACCGCAGCGCCGAGGTCGAGGACCTCGCGCACCACCGCGGCGAGAGAGGACCACAACGTCTCAGCGTCGGCTGCCTTCGGAGTGGGAGCCAAGGCTGAGGCCAGCACCTCACCTCCGGCGCCGACGATCCCGACCCGGAACTTCGTGCCGCCGATGTCGACGGCCAGGACGCTCCCGCCCGTCAGCGGTCGCGCCGGAAGAGGTGCGAACGGATCCACTCCCGGGTGTCGTGCAGCGCGTGCTCGAGGCTCGCGGGCTGCTCCGCGTCACCGCGCGCGTGGGTCAGGTCGTGCCAGCTCGCCTTTCCCAGGCGACGGAGGTTCCGCTCGAACACGACGGCCGACACGAACATCATGGCGACGCCCACGAGCCCGAGCAGGACCGACTCCGAGTAGAAGGCGACGAGCACGGCGAGCCCTGCGAGGAACCCCAGTGCCGCCCACTTGCACTGCCGCCCTGCGTGCCGGTACACGGTGTGGCTCCGCACGCGCTCGGCGAACTGGGGATCCTCGCGTACGAGCGACTCTTCCAGCTCAGCCAGAATGCGCTGCTCGTGCTCAGACAGCGACACCGGGTCGCTCCTCCTCCTCCACTTCACCTTCCGGCCACTTGGCCTGCGGCACCTGCGCGGTGAGCGACCTCCTCGCACCCCGGCTCGATGCCTCGGTGGCCCTCCCGACCATGCTCACCTCGACCATGCCCAGCCCGACCATGCCCACCTCGACCATGATCGCGCGACCGCTTCTTCGATTCCACAGTCTACGACGCGCCGCCGAGCGCAGCAGCCCGCCCTCGGGTCGGAACCGGCCTCTACGGGGCGCCCGCACCAGCGGTACGCCGCCGCCTGCGCCACGACCACAGGCCGGACACCGCGGCGCCCAGCACCCCCGAGATCACGATGACCACGATCAACGGCGCGGCGGCGGTCGTCACCCAGAACTGGATCCGCACCTCCTGGAAGTTCGCGACCGCGAACCAGATCAAGAGCGCGAGGAGGATGCCCGTCAGCACGAGCCGGGTGTCACGTCCGCGGTGCCGACGAGGCGGCCCCTCGGACGATGGCTGAACCTCCGGCGCCGTCCATTCGTCCTCCACGGCGATCTCCTTTCTCACAGCGCTGGTGAGAGCACGGCGGGCCGCCCCCGCTCCGGTCCCCCTGGCGCGCGCGACCTCGCCCGACCTAGCCCCCCGGACCCGCGACGCCGACGGGGCACGAGACGCCGGTGCTCCCGAGCCCGCAGTAGCCGCCGGGGTTCGCCGCGAGGTACTGCTGGTGGT
>JAJYGM010000815.1 GCA_021785095.1 Actinomycetes bacterium | reverse complement strand
AGCCGCCGGCGGGGGAGATCGTCGACGGGCTCCGCAGCTTGGACGACGGCTTCATCCCGCCGATCTTCGACGAGCTCGGCGGCGCCGCGCTGCTCGACCGGAAGACCGTCGTGCGGCCGAGGGAGTCGGTCGAATGGGTGCGGCGTCTCGCGGACTCCGGGGTCTTCGCCGGGCTGTCGAGCGGGGCGGCGATGGCCGGCGCGGCTCGTTGTGCCGCGCAGCTCACCCCCGGCGCGCAGGCCGCCATCGTCGTCGTCTGCGCGGACGCCGGGTGGAAGTACCTGTCGTCGGGTGCGTGGACCGGGGACATCGACGAGGTGGCCGAGCGCGCGAGGTCGACCATCTACTTCTGATCGCTCTACGTTGGGGCGAGTGGGCAGGGCGCCGGCTGCGGAGCGGGGGACGCTGACCGTCCTCGGATGCGACGGGAGCTATCCCGGGCCAGGTGGTGCGGCGAGCGGGTACCTCGTCGAGGTGGCCGGAGTGGCCGTCTGGCTCGACGCGGGACCCGGGACCTTCGCCAACCTCCAGCTCGTCTCGAACCCTGGGGCCGTCGACGCGGTCATCCTCTCCCACGAGCACCCCGACCATTGGAGCGACGTCGACTCGTACGCCGTCTGGCTACGGGAGCGGGGCCCCGCCCGCCCCGTCCCGGTCTATGCGCCTCCGGGCCTACGCGAGCGCTCGTACTTCGGGGAAGACCCCGTGTTCGACTGGCACGAGGTCGAGCCGTCGCAGCAGATCGCGCTCGGGCCACGCGGCGACAGCGGGACCCGGGGCGGTGGTGCGCACCGCGGCGACGGCGCGCACGGCGGGGACCGGGGCGCCGGTGCCCACGGCGGCGGTGGTGCGCACCGCGGGGGCGATGGCATCCTGTGCTCCTTCAGCGCGACCGACCACGGGCCGCCGACGCTCGCGGTGCGCCTCGACGTCAGCGGGTGGACCGGCCCGGACCCCGTGGGATCCCTCGCCTACAGCGCGGACACCGGGCCCGGCTGGGCGCCCGAGGAGCTCGGGCCCGGGATCGAGCTGCTGCTCTGCGAGGCCACCTACACGCGCGACCACGAGGGCGAAGCCCGCCACCTGAGCGGCAGGCAGGCGGGGAGAGCAGCCTCGTCTGCCGGGGTCGGGCGGCTGGTCCTCACCCACCGCCGGCCCTCGATCGCCGAGGGCGCGCTCGTCGCGGAGGCAGACGAGGCGTTCGGACGGCCGGTGCACCTGGCGGCGCCGGGCCGGGTGTTCGAGTGGTGATCGCCGTGCCCCTCGCGCTCGGGACGTCGCCCGATCCCGGGTACTGTCACGCCGGCATCCGGCGCGGCAGGCGCCGGCAGCACGAGAAGGGAACGAGAACGTGACGGGCGAGACCGGCACCGGAGCACCCGACCCCCGCGTCCTTCGCGCCGACGGGCGAGCGCTCGACGAGCTCCGCCAGGTCACGTTCCAGCGCGACTTCACGGTGTTCGCGCCGGGGTCCGTCCTCGTCTCGATGGGGCGCACGAAGGTCCTGTGCACGGCGTCGGTCGAAGACCGTGTGCCGCCCTGGATGCGCGGCAGCGGGAAGGGATGGGTGAGCGCCGAGTACTCGATGCTCCCGGGATCGACGGCAGAGCGCGCGGCGCGAGAGGCGGCGAAAGGCAAGCAGTCCGGCCGCACCCAGGAGATCCAGCGGCTCATCGGCCGCTCGCTGCGCGCGGTGTGCGACCTCGTCGCGCTCGGCGAGCTCCAGGTGACCGTGGACTGCGACGTCCTCCAGGCCGACGGCGGCACGAGGACCGCGTCCATCTGCGGCGCGTACCTCGCGCTGCACGATGCCTTCACGCGGTTCGTGGCGTCGGGAAAGCTCCGCGCGCACCCGCTGACCGACGCCGTCGCCGCGGTGTCGGTGGGCATCGTGGAGGGCGTCCCCATGCTCGACCTCCCGTACGCCGAGGACTTCCGGGCCGAGGTCGACATGAACGTGGTGATGACGGGCTCCGGACGTTACGTGGAGGTGCAGGGGACGGCCGAGGGCCTGCCGTTCAGCCGCTCCGAGCTCGACGAGCTGCTCATGCTCGCGGAGGCTGGCATCGGGCGGCTGCTCGCGATGCAAGACGCGGTGCTCGCGGAGCCCCCTGCGCCACGGTGAGCGAAGTTGCGGCCGACCGGGCGGCCGACCGGGCGGAGGGCCGGCTGGTCCTCGTCGCGGCCACGGCGAACCCGGACAAGGCATCCGAGATCCGCGAGATACTCGGCAGCGTCGGCGGGGTCGCCCTCCTCGCACGACCTGCGGGCGTCCCCGAGGTCCAAGAGACCGGTGACACCCTCGTGGAGAACGCTCGGCTGAAGGCGGTCGCGCTGGCAACGGCGACCGGACTGGCCGCGGTCGCCGACGACACGGGGCTCGAGGTCGACGCGCTGGGCGGCGCGCCGGGCGTCTTCGCCTCGCGCTACGCGGGCGAGGGCGCGAGCTACGCCGACAACGTCGCGAAGCTGCTGCGCGAGCTCGCGGCCCGGGATGACCGAGGGGGAGCGCGCCGCGCGCGCTTTCGCACGGTCGCGCTCGTCCGGTTTCCCGACGGGCGCGAGGTCTGGCGCGAGGGTGAGGTCGCAGGCACCATCGCCGACGCGCCGCGCGGGATCAGCGGCTTCGGATACGACCCCGTGTTCGTGCCTGACGAGGGTGACGGCC
>JAJYGM010000117.1:1458-2669 GCA_021785095.1 Actinomycetes bacterium | reverse complement strand
GGCGTGCGGTGTGGCCGCAGGGATCCAGTCCGTCATCAGTGTCCTTCCTCGAGAAGCTCGTGCAGCTCCGCCGGCATCTCGGGAAGCGGCTCGGCGCCGATCTGGATCGGTGCCGCGTAGCCGCGCTCGCTCGTCTGACGCTGGACGAAGTTGACCTTTCCGAGCTCGGGGTCGGGGTTCGGGAAGTCGTCTCGGGTGTGCGCGCCGCGGCTCTCCTTGCGCGCGAGGGCGCCCTGGGCGATGGCGGTGGAGACCGTGAGCAGGGACGGGAGGTCCGTGGCGAGGTTCCAGCCGGGGTTATAGGCCCGGCCGCCCTCTACCGAGATCTTGGCAACGCGCTCGCGCAACTCGCCCAGCTTCACCAGGGCTTCCTCGAGCTCCGAGCCCGTCCGGATGATCCCGACGAGCGACTGCATCGTGCTCTGGAGATCCTGGTGGACCCCGTAGGGGTTCTCCCCCCCGTCGCGCTCGAAGGGAGCCGTGGCGTCGGCGACTGCGGCGTCGATCTGCGCGGAGTCGAGCTGGACGTCCCCGGTCCGGCCCTCGGCGAAGTCCGCTGCCCCCCCTCCGGCACGCCGCCCGAAAACGATGAGGTCAGACAGCGAGTTGCCGCCGAGGCGGTTGGCGCCGTGCATTCCCCCGGCGACCTCCCCGGCGGCGAACAAGCCGGCCACGGTCGCAGCCTGCGTCTCGGGGTGCACGCGCACACCGCCCATCATGTAGTGGCACGTCGGGCCCACTTCCATCGGCTCTGCCGTGATGTCCACGCCGGCGAGCTCGAGGAACTGGTGATACATGGAGGGGAGGCGCCTTCGGATGAACTCTGGCGAGCGCCGGGACGCGATGTCGAGGAAGACGCCGCCGTGCGGGGTGCCGCGGCCTGCCTTCACCTCGGAGTTGATCGCCCGGGCGACCTCGTCGCGCGGGAGGAGGTCCGGAGTGCGGCGGTTGTGCGCGTGGTCCTCGTACCACCCGTCGGCCTCTTCCTCGGTCTCCGCGGTCTCCGCGCGGAACATCTCGGGGATGTAGTCGAACATGAAGCGCCGCCCGTCGCGGTTCTTGAGCGCCCCGCCGTCTCCGCGCACGCCCTCGGTCACGAGCAGGCCGCGGACCGACAGCGGCCACACCATCCCGGTCGGGTGGAACTGCACGCACTCCATCTCGATCACATCGGCACCGGCCCACATCGCCATCGCGTGCCCGTCGCCGGT
>JAJYGM010000117.1:0-1448 GCA_021785095.1 Actinomycetes bacterium | reverse complement strand
GGAGCGGCCGATCGAGCCGGTCGCGAGCACCACGGCCTTCGCCTCGAAGACGACGAACTCGCCCGTCGGGCGCCAGTAGCCGACCGCCCCGGACACGACTCCTGTGGCGTCCTCCAAGAGGCGGAGGATCTTGCACTCCATGAAGACGTCGACGTCCATGCTGACGGCCTTCTGCTGGAGGGTGCGGATGAGCTCGAGGCCGGTGCGGTCGCCGACGTGAGCGAGGCGCGCGTAGCGGTGTCCGCCGAAGTCTCGTTGGGTGATCCTCCCGTCGGGGGTTCGGTCGAACAGTGCTCCCCAGGCCTCCAGCTCGTAGACCCGGTCGGGTGCCTCCTGGGCGTGGAGCTGCACCATGCGCCAGTTGTTCAGGTACTTGCCGCCGCGCATGGTGTCTCGAAAGTGCACCTGCCAGTTGTCCTCCGGGTAGACGTTGCCCATCGCGGCGGCGACGCCGCCCTCGGCCATGACGGTGTGCGCCTTGCCGAACAGCGACTTGCAGACGAGAGCGGTGGAAAGCCCACGCGACTTCGCCTCGATGGCGGCCCGCAGCCCAGCGCCTCCCGCCCCGATGACGATCACGTCGTAGCGGTGGGTCTCGTAGTCGGTCATGTGCGCTCCCGGTCTCAGAAGAGCTTCGGGTCGGTGAACACGCCGGCGGCCACGAGCCGCACGTAGAGGTCTGCGAAAGCGACGAAGAGGAGGCTCGCCCAGGCGAACTGCATGTGCCGGGCGTTGAGCGGGGTGAGCAGCTTCCAGATCCGGTGCCGGACAGGTCGGGCGGAGAATTTCTTCACGTGACCGCCGCAGAGGTGGCGGGCCGCGTGGCACGAGAGGCTGTACATCCACAGCAAGATGGCGTTCACGCACAGCACCAGGGTGCCCACGCTGAAGCCGATCCCTCCCGCCCCGGGCATCCGGAACGCCATGATGGCGTCGATGGTCAGGATCACGTTGAAGAAGAGCCCGATCACGAAGAAGTACCGGTGGATGTTCTGGAGGACGAGCGGGAAGCGGGACTCGCCCGTGTAGCGCCGGTGGCCGTCTGCGACCGCGCAGTTCGGCGGGGACTGCCAGAACCCCCTGTAGTAGGCCCGGCGGTAGTAGTAGCAGGTCAGTCGGAATCCGAGCGGCCCGCCCATGACGATGAGCGCCGGGGTGATGTGCCACCAGGTGGCCACGATCGTTGTGCCCCGCGATCCGGGCACGCAGCTTGCCGCGATGCACGGTGAGTAGAACGGCGAGATCAGGTCACGGTGCATCGCTGCGCCGACGTAGTAGTCCTTGTTCACGAAGACCGCCCAGGTCGAGTAGACGATGAACGTGGTCAGGATGGTCACGGTCACGAGGGGCTGGACCCACCAGCGGTCCTGCCGGAGCGTCGGAACGTCCGGACCGCCCCTCTTTCCCCCGATGACTACCGGGGTGCCCGTCGCGTTGTCGAGCGTCGT
>JAJYGM010000650.1 GCA_021785095.1 Actinomycetes bacterium | reverse complement strand
TTGGGCGACGCGCAGCTCGGCGTCGCTCGGGGAGTTCGACTCGAAGGGGAGCGCCAACCGGTCGAGCTCACCCGCCAAGTCGGGGGAGAGCCCGGCGGCCAGCTCCCGGACGGAGGTCTCGTAGATGTCCTTCAGCCGGATGCGGCTCGCCTCGTCGAGCGGGGCCTGGCGCACCTCCTCGAGGAGCTGCTTGGTCATGGCGCCGATCCGCATGACCTTGGCGGGCTGCTCGACCGAGTCGACCGGGGAGCGGTCCTCTTCTGCGCCGGGCTGGACATCGGTGCCGATGTCCTCGCCGACGAGGACCGGGCGGGCGGCCTCAGGCGGCTCGTGGACTGGATCGCTCATGCTGCAAGGCTCGAGATGGAGAGGGCCACGCCCTCCAGCCTAGGCGTGGGAGAGCCGGCGCAGATCCTCGAGCGAGAGCTCGGAGGTCTGCTCGCCCTCGCACTGCTCGCAGCCGTCGACGTGGCGCCAGGAGCGGATCCGGCGGGTGCCGGCCGCGTTGAGCACCACGACGAAGGCCTCCGAGCCCTCGGCGAGCTCGAGCCGCTCGTAGGGCCGCCAGTCCGTCGCGGCGAGCGACGGATCGACGTCGAGCCCCTTCAGCACCCTCCGGAAGCGGCGCCCGGCGACGTCGAAGAGCCACGTCGAGTGACACGAGTCGAGTACCAGGAAGTCGCTCTCCGAACCTGGTGCACCGGCCGGGGTCGACGACGCGACGGTGGCCGCAGCGGGGGAACGCGGTGCGTCAAAGGCCCGTGCCGAGGGGGGTGGCAGCGTGGTCATGGCAGCATCTTGCCGCTTGCTCTCGGCGCCGCAAAGCGGTTTTCCGTTCCGATTCAGTGACGATTCGGGGGAGGAAGCCTCTAGCTGGGGGTACGTCACGGGCCCGGCATTACCCGGCGGACAGGATCCTCATGCCGAGACGGGCTCATCCCGCCCTCGAGTGGGCCGAAGCGGCTCTGCCCCAGGTGGGAGCCTCAGCGGATCCGCAGCAGGCTCTTCGTCCCGTCCTCCACGAGGCCCGTGCGGGCGTAGCGGGCCCAGACGGCTCTGAGCGAGATGCACAGCACGCTCGGGTCGACGTTCGGGACGACGAAGCGGTGGCGCGTGCGGTCGCTCTCGATCTCGAGCTCGGTGCGCTCGGCCGCCCGCTTCTTGCGGCGGGCGGCGACGCGCAGGCGCCGCAGGTTCACCCAGGCGATGTGGGATACCACGGCGCCCTCCGCATTGCGCACGAGGATCCCCTTCCCGTCAAAGCGCAGGCTGAGCCGCGGGACCTCGAAGCCGGTCTCCCCGACCTCGCCCACGAGCTGCACGCCGACGAGCTCGAGCTTCTCGGCGTTCACCAGGTCCGCTCCGGGCGGGGGCGACGGCGCCCTCCGGTACACGAGCTTTCCGACTGCCCCCATTGCTACCCCCTCGTCGCCTCCGGGCCGGGGCCGTACCCCGGCGAGGCTCGTCACCAGGCTACCTGCTCGGCTCGGGGAGTGCACGCCGAGAGTGGTCGGGCGCCCACAGATTGCCACCGCGACCGAATTGTGCGACGATTCAGGCAATATGAATCGCGGGGACCTGGATCGACTCCTCCGCCGCCTGGCGGACGCCGACGGCTCGGACCTTCACCTGAAGGTCGGGTCGCCTCCGCGAATCCGGGTGAACGGCGACCTTCTGCGCTTGGAGGACGAGACCGGTCCCCAGCCTGCCGACCTCGAGGCCATCGCCAGGGAGATCATGCACGAGCGTCTCTGGGACAGCTTCGAGGAGAACTGGGAGGCGGACTTCGCCTACGCCATCATGGGCCTCGGTCGCTTCCGGGTGAACGCCTACCGCCAGCGCGGCTCGGTCGGCATGGTCTTCCGCCTCGTGCGCTCCTCGGCCCGGGACTTCAGCGACCTGAACCTGCCCGAGACGATCCGGCGCCTCGCCGACGAGCAGCGCGGCCTCGTCCTCGTCACCGGACCGACGGGCTCGGGCAAGACGACGACGCTCGCCGCCATGATCGACCACATCAACCGCAGACGCGAGTGCAACATCGTGACGATCGAGGACCCGATCGAGGTGCTGCACCGCGACGAGGTCGCCGCCATCAGCCAGCGCGAGGTCGGCTTCGACACGAGGAGCTTCCTGACGGCGCTTCGTGCCGCCCTTCGAGAGGACCCCGACGTCATCCTCGTCGGCGAGATGCGCGACACCGAGACGGTGGCGACGGCCCTGTCTGCGGCCGAGACCGGCCACCTCGTCTTCTCGACCCTCCACACCGTCGACGCCGTCGAGACGATCAACCGGATCATCGACTTCTTCCCGCCAGAGCAGCAAAAGCAGGCCCGCATCAGCCTCGCCGGCGCGCTGAAGGGGACCATCTGCCAGCGGCTCGTCCCGACGATCGACGGTACAGGGCGGGTCCCCGCTCTCGAGATCATGATGGTCAACGGACGGATCCAGCAGTCGATCATCGACCCCGTCCGCGGGAGCGACATCAGCCAGATCATCCGCGAAGGCGAGTACTACGGCATGCAGACCTTCGACCAGGCGCTCGTCAGCCTGCTCGAGCAGGGCATGATCGACCTGCGGTCGGCCACCCAGGCCGCCTCGAACCCGCACGACCTGCGGGTCGCGCTGCAACAGCGCGGCCTCGTCCCCTCCGGCGCCCGCTGACCCCCCGTT
>JAJYGM010000045.1 GCA_021785095.1 Actinomycetes bacterium | reverse complement strand
CGCCCTACATCGGGCGCTCGTCGGGTTGATCGGGGACGGGGCGCCACCGCTCGTCACCGGCAGGTACGACGCCGGCGTGTCCCGCCCGGCAAACCGGCTTGCCATCCAGTTCATCCCGGCCTCGACACCCTCGGCTCCCAGCATCGGTGCGGCCGGCGCGTTCGCGCTGTTGATCCCGGGCGACGCGGACCCGGGCGATCTCGCCACGCTCGGCCGCGCCGTAGGCGGCCTGCGAGAGCTTCGGCTGGGCGCTCGGCGCACGATTCGCATGCAGCACCCGGTGCAGGTGCTGGCGGGAGACTCCTTCTGGTCGCCCGTGGCGGACGGCTCCACGCGTGTCTGGGTCAGCGGCGCGGCCATCCCCGAGTCGCGGCCGGTGCGAGGACAGTTGTGGACGCTCGGCGACGCCGCGCTGCTCTCGGTCGGCCTGGTGCTGCGTGACCGCTTCGACCGACCCGCGGACCGCGCCGCGTGGTACCGGGGCCTCGTGGCTGGCGTGGCGGCCGCCGGCGGGGTCGTGCTCGAGGCGCACAAGCTTAACGGCGGGGACTCCCACCGGTACGTCCACCACGTGACGCCCGAGACGGCCGTGCAGCCGTACCGGGCGGCGCTCCGGCTCGTGCCCCTCGTGGGGGACCGGACGGTCATGGCAATCGGCCAGAGCCGCCACCTCGGAGGGGGCCTGCTGTTGCCGCTCGACCTCCCCGCCGGCCAGGGCGGCACGGGCGACTGGGAGAGGACGGCGTGACGCTCTCACCGGGGGACTTCGACGACTTCTTCGCCGCGATCCACGCCGGCACGCGGCCGTTCTCTTGGCAGCGGCGACTCCTCTGGTCGGTGCTCGGGGAGGGCCGCTGGCCCGACCGCGTCGTGGCGCCCACGGGCGCCGGCAAGACCTCGGTCATCGACGTACACGTGTTCGCCGTCGCGCTCATGGCGGCGGGCGTCGGCCCGCGAGTGCCACGGCGCCTTGCGCTCGTGGTGGACCGGCGTGCCATCGTGGACAGCCAGTACGAGATCGCGCGCTCGCTGGGGCGTGCGCTCCGCGCGGCCGCGGACGGTGGGGTCGTTGGAGAGGTTCGGGGCTGTCTGGCGTCGCTACGCAGCAGCCGCTCGCCCGACGCAGCCCCGCTGCTCGTCGCGATGCTGCGCGGCGGCGTCCCGGCGTCCCGCCGCTGGGTGGACGACCCGTCCGCTGCTGCGGTCATCTGCGCCACGCCGGCGATGTGGGGCAGCCGCCTGCTCTTCCGGGGCTACGGGACGGGGCGCCTCGCCCGGCCGCGAGAGGCGGGGCTGCTAGCCTACGACTCGGTCGTCGTCGTTGACGAGGCGCACCTCGCGCGGCAGCTGGTGCAGACTGCCCGCCGGATTGCCGAGCTGGAGGGGATGGCCTCCCGGCCCCTGGCCGCGCCATGCGTGCAGGTCGTCGAGACGACGGCCACGATCGTGGGCGCCGGGCGCGGATCGTCGGTCGGCGTGACCGAGGAGGACCTGCGCTCGGGCGATGCCGCCGACGAGGTCCTCGCCATGCGAATGGTCCGGGCGAAGCCGGTGGCGCTGGTCCCCTCGGACGACTGGCCAGCCAGCTCACGGGCCGCGCGCGCGGCCGTGGCACGCTTGGTGGCGGACGGGGCGGAGGAACTCCTGCGGGTGCACGGTCCGACGGTCGGCTGCGTGCTGAACACGGTGGCCGGGGCGCTCGCGACGGCTGTCGAGCTGCGGGGGCGCGGCCGGACGGTTGAGCTGCTGGTGGGGCGGATGCGGCCGCACGACATCGCCGCCCTTCGGGGTCGGCGGCCGGGGCTCCTCACCGTCACCGGCGACCCCGATGTCGACGTCGTCGTCGCGACCCAGACCATCGAGGTCGGCGCGGACGTGGACTTCTCGGCGATGGTGACCGAGCTGGCCCCCGGGTCGGCGCTTGCCCAGCGCGCCGGGCGCGTGAACCGGCTGGGTCGCCGGTGCGCGACCGAGGTGCGCGTGGTGGTGCCCCGGGCGGGGGTCGGCCCGAAGGGTGCGCCCCCGTACCGAGCCGAGGAGCTGACGGCCTCGCTGGACTGGATCACGTCTCGGGCGGCGACCGCGGATGGGCTCGCACCGCTCCGTGTGGCGCAGGACCCACCGCCTGCCGCTGGCCTCGGTCGCGCGGTGCTGGGCCGGCCGGAGGCCTGGGACGCCCGCCTGCTGGCCCGGACGTCGGACGCGCTGTTCGCGGAGCCCGACCTCGAGCTCTGGCTCGCCGACGACCTGGACCCCGACACGGACGTCTCGGTCGTCGTCCGAGCGGGGCTTGGCGGCGACCCGCTGGACGACCTCGCGCTGCTCCGCGCCACGCCGCCGCGGGCGGCCGAGTGCTTCCCGGCGTCGATCCGCCTCGTGCGCGAACTCATCGGCGGCGACCGAGAGGACACGCGGGGGCTCCCGCTCTACCGGTGGCGCGCCGACGAGCTCGCTCCGCTCGGGGGCGCGGCGGACATGCGCCCAGGGGACGTCATCGTGACGGGCGAGGACGCTCCGTGGTTCACGCAGGGCGTGCTCGACGCCGCTGGCGGCGAGCGGGCGACCGACGTCCTCGAGGAGGACCGCCACCACGAGCCCCTCGTGCTTCGGATTGGAGCCGGCATGCCGCTCGAGGCGGCCCTCGGGAGCCGGTTCTCCGAGCGTGTGCTCGA
>JAJYGM010000390.1 GCA_021785095.1 Actinomycetes bacterium | reverse complement strand
CGTCGGGATCACCCCGATGGGACCGCTCCAACGTAGGCAGCGGGCTGAGCAGCGCGGAGCGGCCCCGTCCACGTTGGCCTGGCGACCCGAGGTTCGCCACGATGCCGGCCCGAAGCGCCGGACCGCAGGCGAAGCCGACCCCGGCCGCCGAGGCGACGACTATGACGGTCACGGCGACGACTGCTCGCTCTGCCCACGCCGTCAGTGACGGGCCGTGGGCAGGCGGCGGATGGTGGTCGGCCGGGGTGCGAACAGCTCGTGCACGAGGTGCTCGGTGGCCTCTTCGGGGTCGAGGGCGAGCTCGGCGAGGCGTCCCTGGAGGAGCCGCCAGGTGCGCTGGGCGGCGTCCCGCCTATCCAGGCTGGCCTGGAGCGTGACGAGCCGGCGGTAGGCCTCCTCGCAGATCGGGTCCACCTCGATGGTGCGTTCCAGCACCGCAATCGCCCGCTCGGGTTGTCTCTCGGCAGACAGCTCAGCCAGGCGCAGCTGGGCATCGAGCGCTCGCCGGTGCAGGTCCTCGCGTACCGGCTCGACCCATAGGGCGTCGAGGCCGGGGCAGAAGTCCCCGCCGTAGGCGCAGGTTGCGCGTTCGAGGGCGCCGGCCACCTGGGCAGGTGCACCTCCGCTGGCGGCGTCGCCAAGCGCGCTCTCGAAGCGCCACAGGTCGACCTCGACCACGGCGGGGTCGGGCCGGTACAGGTCGCCTGACTTGGCGAGGATCTCGACGCCGTCCTTCCCCGGTCCATGCAGCCGGGAGCGCAGGTTCCCAAGCGCGGTCCAGAACCGCTCCCGTCCCCGACGGAGATCGACGTCGGGCCACAGGGCGTCGATGGCCGCCTCGGCGCTCGCCCCGTCGGGGTGCAGCGCGTACCACGCCAACAGCTCGTAGGCACTGGCCCGAAGGCCGCTCGTGATCTCCTCCCCCCACGCCTCCACCCATGCGGGCCCGAGCAGGCGGACCCGGATCGCTGGGGCCGACGCCGGCTCGGCGGCGCTGGCCGGCCAGCTGGGCTCCGCCGGTACGGGCGTGGCGGAGTCGGTGTCGTTGCGATCGGCGACAGCGCCCCCCGGGTCGTCGTGGCCCGGTGTCGGCGGCTCTGGGACCTCGCGGTGCTCGGGCGATTCGGGCTCGACGTCGTTGTGGACCGCGGCGACCGGTCCGAGAAGGTCGGCTGCGGTCGCAGCGTCCAGCTGGAAGAGCGTGGCGCCGGCCAGCAGCTCGCCCAGCGTGCCGGGCGAGGCGTCCTCCACGGCGCCATCGACTCCGACGACGAGGCCGGGCTGTTCGGGGTCTGACGAGTGTTCGCCCTCGTCAGCGGCACCGAGGGCGAGGGCGGCGAAGCCGAGCCGACTGGCCGTCGCCACGACGGCAGACCAGCGGGCCTCGGCGCCGGTGGGTAGGTCCCCGACGACGGCGAGGAGGAGGGGGAAGGGATCCTCGGGGGAGCGGTGCCGGTAGGCGGTGGCGTCGGGGACCTCGGCGTCCTCGAGGCGGCGCGTGCGCCCGATCGCCGCTGCTTCCAGCCGGGTGAGCAGCCGCTCGATGCCGTCGAGGCGTCGCACGCTCGGAAGCTCGACGCCTGGAAGGAGCCGCTCGCCCAGCTCGGATAGGAGCAGGATCTCGGCGGCATAGGGACCATCGCGGGTGACGAGCGCGGCGATCCAGGCCCGAAGCGCTCCCTCGGCGCCGGGACCGCTCAGGCGAAGGCCCGGCCAGTCCGAAAGCGCCACGCGCACCTCGTGGGCGTCGCGGTGAGCGACCGCGATGAGATCGGGGCGGACAATGGCCGCCTCCTCGGGGATCACGCTCAGCGGCACCGGGGCCGGCGGGGCGGCGGCGTCGAGGTCGCGGCCGTCATCTGCTCGCGCGGCTCTCGTGGTGGCGAGCAGGTCGCGCAGGCCCTGAGGGCGGACCGGCGGGGCGAGGCGGACGGCGGGGCGCGGTAGGCCGGGGCGGTAGGCGCGCCGTCGGCGCAGCCGCTCCGCGGTCAGCGCCGAGATCACCCCGGCCGCGAACGACCCGGCGATCACCGCCCCCGACGGCAGTTGCACCGGTTCCTCGACCGTGTACGTGCCGGAGGACGACGGTGCCGCCAGGTGAGCGTTTCGGGGCCCGACCGTCGTTGCCGGCGTGCTGGACGTTGGGCTCGTAGGGACTGGGGCTGGCGGCAGGGTGGGAGTGATCGGTGAGGGTGCCGGTTCCGGTGCTGGCGGCTTGGGCGTCGGCTGCGGCGCACTGGAGGATGGCAGGAGCAGCGTCCAGCCGGGGTCGATCCAGTGCGGGTCGGTGAGGCTGGCGCCGCCGGGCTGGGAGCGCCCTTCGTTGAGCGCGTAGATCTCCGACCAGTGCAGCGGGTCTCCGAGCTCACGCTCGGCGATGCCCCACAGCGTGTCGCCGCGCTGGACCACGTAGGTGCGCATCTGGTCGGCCACCTGGGTGCCAGGCGATGCTTGGGGTGCCGGGCCCGAAGGGCCGGCCGCCAGCGGCGGGGCCACTGGGGCGCCTGTTGGCGACGTGTCGGCCCCAGGTGGCGGCCTGAGCGGCGCCTGCGGATGGGTCGGCTGGTTGGTGCCGGCAAGGACAAAGGCGGCGACCGGGCGGCGCAGGGCCACGAGGCCTGTGTCAGGCGAACCGACCGGTTGGTTTTGGGCGGGCCTGGGTGCGAGGGCGAGGGC
>JAJYGM010000732.1 GCA_021785095.1 Actinomycetes bacterium | reverse complement strand
GACGCACGCGTCGCTCGCCCGCCACTTGCTGGAGGAGACCTACGAGGTCCTCGAGGCGATCGAGGAGGTGGACGACGAGCCCTTGCCGGGCGCGGTGGAGCACCTCGAGGAGGAGCTCGGCGACGTGCTCTGCCAGGTGTACATGCACTCGACGATCGCGTCCGGGGAGGGGCTGTTCAACCTCGCGGACGTCGCGCGCTCGGTTCACGACAAGCTCGTCCACCGCCACCCGCATGTCTTCGGCGAGGGGCTCCCCGACGCCGGCACACGCGCCGGGACGCAGGTGGTCCGGACCGCCGCACAGGTGCTCGACCGCTGGGAGCAGGCGAAGAAGGAGGAGAAGGGCAGGGTGAGCTTGATGGACGGGATCCCTGCGTCGCTTCCCGCGCTGCTCCTCGCGACGAAGCTCGAGCGGAAGGCGTCGGCGGTCGGGCTCGGATGGGACGACACGGGAGTGCCGCATCGATCGACCCGGGCCGCGCTCGACGTGCTCCAGTCGGGCGATGCGTCGGCTCTCGGCGAGCTCCTTCTCGCGGTGGCACGTGCGGGTGCCCACCTCGGGGCCGATCCCGAGCAGGAGCTCCGTCGAGCCGCGCAGGCGATGCGAGCGCGCTTCGCGACGGCGGAGGCGGAGGCAGCGGCTGCCGGCGGCACGCTCGCGGGGCTCGACCGAGCGGCCCGCCAGGAGCTCTGGATGCGCGCGGGGTCGGCCTGACATGTCCCGGACCCGTCTCGTGGCACCTCTCGACCTGCGGTCCTTGCTAGCTTGGGCCCCGGTCGGACCACATCAGACACAGAGACACCGTCAGAGACAGTGACACCACGAAGCACATCGGACACTCGAGACACAGGAGCGCTGACGTCGTGAGCGAGATCGTTCTTCTTAGCGCCCGCGAGGTGCTCGACTCCCGGGGCAACCCGACCGTCGAGGTCTCGTGCGTGCTCGACTCCGGCGCGTCCGGGCGGGCGATCGTCCCGTCGGGTGCCTCGACAGGCAGCTTCGAGGCGACGGAGCTGCGCGACGGCGGCGACCGCTATGGCGGCAAGGGGGTGCTGCGCGCGGTCGGCAACGTCAACGGCGAGATCGCGGCGGCGCTCGCAGGAGAGGACGCGCTCGACCAGAGAGCGGTGGACCTCGCGCTGATCGACCTCGACGGCACCGCGTCGAAGTCCCGTCTCGGTGCCAACGCGATCCTCGGAGCGTCGCTCGCCGTCGCGCGCGCCGCGGCTGAGGAGGTCGGGCTCGGCCTCTACCGCTACGTCGGGGGTGTCAACGCCCACGTGCTGCCGGTGCCGATGATGAACGTGCTGAACGGTGGTGTCCACGCCGACAACGACGTGGACTTCCAGGAGTTCATGGTCGTCCCGCTCGGCGCCGCGTCGTTCTCCGAGGCGCTTCGCTGGGGGGTCGAGACCTACCACGCGCTGAAGGGAGTGCTCCACGCGCGGGGCCTCGGGACCGGAGTCGGCGACGAGGGTGGCTTCGCTCCGAGCCTGGGCTCGAACGAGGAGGCCCTTCGTATCCTCGTCGAGGCGATCGAGGCAGCGGGCCGGGTACCGGGCGACGAGATGGCGATCGCTCTCGACCCCGCGACGACGGAGATCTTCCGCGACGGTGCGTACGTCCTCGCCGGCGAGGGGCGGACTCTGGAGCCGTCGGCGATGGTCGACTACTGGGTCGGGATCTGCGACCGCTACCCGGTCGTCTCGCTCGAAGACGGCATGGCCGAGGAGGACTGGGACGGCTGGGCCACCCTTACCGCCGCTCTCGGGTCACGTGTCCAGCTCGTCGGCGACGACCTGTTCGTGACGAACGTCGAGCGGCTCGACCGGGGGATCTCCTCCGGGGTCGCCAACTCCATCCTCGTGAAGGTGAACCAGATCGGCTCGCTCACCGAGGCGCTCGACACCGTCGAGCGCGCGACGGCGGCTTCATACCGGTGCGTGATGTCGCACCGCTCGGGCGAGACGGAGGACACGACCATCGCGGATCTGGCGGTAGCCACGGGATGCGGACAGATCAAGACCGGTGCTCCGGCGCGCTCCGACCGTGTCGCCAAGTACAACCAGCTCCTGCGGATCGAGGACGAGCTCGGAGAGGCGGCCGCCTTCCCGGGTGCCTCCGCGTTCGCCCATCGCGCACGGCAGGGCAGCCGCTAGTCGTGCAGATCTTCCGGGCGCGGATCTCGCTGCTCGCCGCCACGGGGTTGGCCGCGGCCATCCTCGCGTTCGAGCTGCCGGTCGGCGAGATGGTCCAACAGCACGGCGAGCTGTCTACGTTGACCGCCCAGCTGGACCGCATCCAGGCGCTCGACCGCTCGCTCTCGGGAGAGGTGTCGTCCTTGCACGACAGCGCGACGGTAGCGGCCATCGCACACGCGCAGTACGGGCTCGTCCGTCCCGGCCAGCAGGCGTACGCGCTGCTCGAGCCCGGGACCGGGTCGAGCAGTACCGCGCCGAGCCTCGTCCAGCGGCTCGTGCCCCGGTCCGACCTCGTCGTGCCGTCAGCCGGCTCGCTGTCCCCTCCCGCCCGGGTCGGCACGGTCCGCAGCCTGTGGAGCCGTGTCGTCGGCCGGCTGGCCTTCTGGCGCTGGGCGTTCTGAGCCGGCGGTCGTGGACGAGCCTGGTGGTAGCGTGCGCGGGGACGGAGCGGCGGCAATGAGCACTTGGGACGGGACA
>JAJYGM010000628.1 GCA_021785095.1 Actinomycetes bacterium | reverse complement strand
CCGCCCCTCGATGTGGCAGGGCCTCGTCGCCACGGGCGCTCCTCGCCAGCCCGACCCCCGCCAGCGCCTGGTCGACGCCGCGCTCGGCGCGTTCGGCCGCGAACAGTTCGCCGAGGTACGCGTCGAAGACCTCTGCCGCGTCGCCGGGATCGCGAAGGGGAGCTTCTACCGGTACTTCCGCGCGAAGGACGAGGTGTTCTTCGCCGCCGTGACGGCGGTGGGCGACGAGGCGACTCGGGCACTCCGCGACGCGACGACGCCGGCCGCTGCCGCCGAGCGGCTGCGCACGGTGTTCGGGGCGCGCCTCCCGCTCCTGCTCGAGCTCCTCTCGCTGGCCGCCCGACGCCAGCCCGGCCACAGCCGCGCCGCGGCGAACCTGGTGCGCTCCCTCGAGGACGCCGTGATGGCTTCGGTGGGTCCGTTCGGCACCCCGGGCGAGGAGCGCCCCGCCCAGGCCCTCGTCGCCGACGCCCTTCTCGGCGCGCTGGCGCCGCTGGTCGGCGTCCCACCCCCCCACGCGACGCGTCGCACCCCTGGTGTCCGCGAGCCCGACCGCTGACCCGTCGCCCGGACGGTGCGGGACCGGGCCCCTCGGGCACCGGGCGAGCGGCGCAGACCGCCCGGGTGACCGGACCGCCAGGATGACCCGGGGCACCCGAACCGCCACCGGCCATGGTCGACCCGGCCATGGTCGATCCGGCGGTGGTCGCGCCGGCGATGGTTGACGTCGACGTCAGATCGCGCGAAGCTGTCTTAGAGCGCGATGACCCACCGGTCACGGTAGTTCAGCCCGAGCTGCCGGGTCGTCGAGCGTGACGCGACGCCGCAGCACGGGAGGGTGAGCGGGAAAGGAGGGCGGCATGGGGCCTACGCCAGCACTGGCCGATCGGCCCGACAGCCGCCGCGACCCGCACATCGCCGCGGAGCTCGCCGCCAGCGCGAGCCGCGAGAACTTCCCCGTCGCGCTTCGTCTCCTTCCCCGCACCCCGCGAGCCGATCTCCTGGCGCTCTACGCGTTCGCACGTACCGTCGACGACCTGGGCGACGAGGCGCGGGCGACCACCCACGAGGGATCCGTCGCGGCCGACCGGGTCCTGGTGCTCGGTGCTCTGCGCGACGCCCTCGTCGAGGCCGGGAGCACCGAGTCGGCCCCGACCGCCGCGCGGTGCGAGGCGCACGAAGGGGCGGGGCGGCGCGCACGCGACCTCCTCGGCGAGGCAGCCTGGGCTTCGGCGGTCGAACCGATCCTCGCAGTCCTCCGGCGGCGGGCCCTCGACGTCGCCCCGCTCGTGGACCTGGTCGACGCCAACCTCCGCGACCAGGTCCAGCACCGCTACGACCGCTTCGAGGACCTGCTCGACTACTGCACCCAGTCGGCCAACCCGGTCGGGCGCGTCGTCCTCGGGATCTTCGAGCTCGACACGCCGCTCACCCGTGGCTACTCCGACCAGATCTGCTCCGCGCTCCAGGTCGTCGAGCACCTCCAGGACCTCCGCGAGGACTGGCAACGGGGCCGTGTCTACCTCCCGCTCGCGGACCTCGCCCGCTTCGGGGTGGACGAGGAGGCCTTGGCGGCCGCCTCGGCCGTCCCGTCGCTCAGGCGTCTCGTCGCGTGGGAGGCGAGCCGAGCAGCTGCCCTGCTCGAGGCCGGGACGCCGCTGGTGGCGGTCGCCCGCGGCGCCGCGAGGGTTGCACTGGCCGGTTTCGTTGCGGGAGGGCGGGCGACCCTCGAGGCGATCGCCGATGCCGGGTACGACACCCTCGCCACGCAGGTCCGGCCCTCGCCCGCCGCCGTCGCCCGCCGCGCCGCCGGCCTCGTCGTGGCACCCCGGCGAGCCTGGAGGCTCGCGTGACGCCGGCGGAGGCCTACGCCTACTGCGAGCGCCTGACGCGCCACGAGGCCCGCAACTTCGCCTACGGGATCCGCCTGCTCGAGCGCGAACGGCGGGCTGCGCTCTCGGCGATCTACGCACTCGCCCGGCGCGTCGACGACATCGGCGATGCCGCCCGCGACGGCCTCCCGGACGCAGGCGCTGACGCCCCACCGCGCGTCGGCGCGGCAGCCGGCGCGCCGACGCGCCTGGCCGAGCTCGATGCCGTCCGGCACGCGCTTGCCGACCTCGACCACCCTGGTGACGACCCCGTGCTCGTCGCCCTCGCCGACGCGACGCGGCGCTTCCCGCTCCCGCTCGGCGCGTTCGAGGAGCTCCTCGAGGGCTGCGAGATGGACTGCCGGGGCAGCGCGTACGCGACCTTCGACGAGCTCGTCGGCTACTGCCAGCGGGTCGCCGGCTCGATCGGGCGACTCTCGCTCGCGGTCTTCGGCGTGCGCGAGGCCAGCGATGCGGCGGTCCTCGCTCGCCAGGCCGACGACCTCGGGATCGCGCTGCAGCTGACCAACATCCTGCGAGACATCCGCGAGGACCAGGCAATGGGCCGGGTCTACCTCCCGAAGGAGGACCTCGAGCGCTTCGGGGTGAGTCCCCAGCTCGAGGGCGACCGCGATGCGCTCGTCGCGGTCGTGCTGCTCCTCGCCACTCGGGCACGGGGCTACTACCGGTCCGGGCTCGGGCTGCTCCCCGCTCTCGACCATCGCAGCGCGGCCTGCGCGGGTGCGATGGCGGGCATCTACCGCCGGCTCCTCGCCCGCATCGAGAGCCGCCCCGAGGAGGTCCTCGA
>JAJYGM010000043.1 GCA_021785095.1 Actinomycetes bacterium | reverse complement strand
CGCACGGAGGCACCGGGCATCGACCCCGAGAAGGACGTCGAGATCACCATCGGGGACGGCGTGCTGCGGATCCAAGCCCACAGGGAGCAGAAGGAGGAGCAGAAGGGCAAGAAGGGCTTCCGCTCGGAGTTCCGCTACGGCGAGCTCACCCGTACGATGCAGCTTCCAGACGGCGTCTCGGGGGACGACGTGAAGGCGAGCTACAAGGACGGCATCCTCGAGGTCCGCATCCCGATCCCCTCCCAGAAGGAAGAGGAAGTCAAGAAAGTCCCGGTCACGAAGGCCTAGAGGGCACCTTGGGCAGAGACACGGAGCTGGCCGCGGGGGTGCCGGAAGGCTACCCCCGCGGCGCGGAACGGGACGTGAGGATCGGCAACGGCGAGGTGGTGCACATCCGTCCGATCCGTGCCGACGACGCGGCGATGCTGATGGCGTTCCACGCGACGCTGTCGCCCGAGTCGGTGTCCTTCCGCTTCTTCAACTGCCACGCCGAGCTCACTGCGCACGAGGTGCAGCACTTCACCGAGGTCGACTACAAGGACAGGCTCGCACTGGTCGTGCTCGTCGGGAGCCGGATGGTGGCGGTCGGCCGGTACGACCGGCTCGGTGGGACGGACGAAGCCGAGGTTGCCTTCCTGGTGCATGACGACTACCAGGACCTCGGGATCGGGACGCTCCTCGCGGACGAGCTCGCCCGAGCCGCCAGGACGCACGGGATCCGGGTGTTCCAGGCGGAGACGCTCTCGCACAATGCGGCCATGCTCGAGATGTTCCGTCGCATCGGCTTTCCCGTCGAGACCCACTACGAAGACGGGGTGGTCGCGGTACGTTTCTCGATCGATCCCGTTCCCGCGTACCGCGAGGCGCTCGCCCGGCGCGAGAGTGCCCGGCTCGCCGGGATCGGCGAGGAGTCCAAAGGGTCGTGCTGATCCTCGCGGGTCCAGTCGGCGAGAGGGAGCACGACGGCGGCTCGCATCCCGAGCGCCCGGCGCGGATCAGGGCTGCCCTCGACGGTGTCTCGGACCTGCGCCTCGGGAGCGACCTCGTCACCGTCGCCGCGCGCCCCGCTCAGCGAGACGACCTCCTTCGGGTCCACGATGGCGAGTACCTCGACGAGCTCGAGTCCTTCTCGCGCCGCGGCGGCGGGGCGCTGGATGCGGACACCTACGTCACCGACACCTCGTGGGACGCTGCAGTGCGTGCCGCCGGCGCGGGGCTCGTCGCGATCGAGGCGCTCGAATCGAGCGGCGAGGGCGCAGCCTTCGTCGTCGTCCGGCCCCCCGGCCATCATGCCCAGCGTGACCGCGGCATGGGCTTCTGTCTGCTGAACAACGTGGCCGTGGCCGCAGCCGCCCTCGTCGCGAAGGGCGCGCGGGTCCTCATCGTCGACTGGGACGTCCACCACGGCAACGGCACGCAGGAGATCTTCTGGGACGAGCCGGACGTGCTGTACGTGTCGACCCATCAGTGGCCCCTGTACCCCGGAACCGGCCGGCCCGAAGAGATCGGCGGGCTGGACGCGATCGGGACCACGCTCAACGTGCCGGTGCCGCCGGGCGCGACCGGTGACGTGCTCCTCCAGGCGATGGACGAGGTCGCAGCACCGGCGGTTGAAGCGTTCGGACCCGACTGGGTGCTCGTGTCCTGCGGGTTCGACGCCCATCGGGCCGACCCCCTCGCGGAGCTCGCGCTCACGAGCGGCGACTTCGCCGCGCTCGCGCGCCGCACGGCAGCGTTCGCCCGGTCGCCGGGCCGCCTGGTGCTTTTCTTGGAGGGCGGCTACGACCTCCAGGCGCTTCGCCAGTCGACCGCGGCCACGCTGGGCGCGCTCGTCGGCGACCTGCCGCCGCCCGAGCCACCGACGTTCGGCGGCCCGGGCTCCGAGGCAGTCCGCAGCGCGGCGCGCGACCGCCGCCGCGCGATCGAAGAGCTGTCCGACCGGCTCCTCGCCGTGGACTCCCTCGATGCGCCGGTCACAGAGCGCCCCCGCTGGGGGCTCGGAGGCGCGCGGTGAGGGCGCCGGCGCGGATCGCCGTCGGCTACGACGGGTCGCCGGGCTCCGAGGCAGCGTTGCGCTGGGCGGCCGCGCTGGCCGGCGCGCTCGAGGCGGCGATCAAGGTGGTCCATGCGGTCGGCCTCCTCGAGCATGCAGGTCTCGCCTCGCTGTCGGTGCACGAGGACCGGGCACGCGCCATCGCCGCCGGCGCTGGGGTGGAGCCGAGTCGCGTCGAGTGGTGCGTCCTCGAAGGTGACCCGGGCTCGGTGCTCTGCCGCATGGCCGAGGGCCCCGATCCCCCCGAGCTCATCGTCGTGGGCACGCGTCGGAGCCTCGTGCACCCGGGGCTCCTCGGCAGCACCAGCCTTGGCCTGGTGGCGTGCGCGCCCGTCCCGGTCGTCGTGGTCCCGCCCGCAGACCGGGCGAGCTGAGCGACGTCAGTGCGCCGGGTTCGACTGGTGGCGGTAGACGAGGACCGGGCAGTGCGCGTGGGCGACGCAGCGTTCGCTCACCGAGCCGATGATCATCCCGGTGAGCTGCCCGTGCCCGCGGCAGCCCACCACCAGGAGCGCCGCGGTCTCCGAGGCGTCCACGAGCACCTGGGCGGGTGGGCCCTCGACGGGACGCGTCTCGACGGCGAGCGAGGGGTGCCGCTCGCGTAGCCTCGCCGCCGCATCGTCGAGG
>JAJYGM010000290.1 GCA_021785095.1 Actinomycetes bacterium | reverse complement strand
GCGGTCCGCCTGTCCGAGGTGCACCAGGAGCTCGTGGACGGGCGGCCCGTCTTCTCCCCGGTGCCCGGCACCGAGCTCGAGCTCGAGGCGGAGCTGGTGTTGCTGGCGCTTGGCTTCGCCGGGCCGGAGCAGCACGGGGTGGTGGCCGAGCTCGGCCTCGAGCTGGACGAGCGAGGGAACATCGCCGCCGGTCCGGACTTCATGACGAGCCGGGCCGGCGTGTTCGCCTGCGGCGACGCCGCTCGGGGTCAGAGCCTCGTCGTGTGGGCGATCGCGGAGGGCCGGTCCGCCGCCGCCGCGGCGGACCGCTACCTCACGGGTGTGAGCGCGCTCGCTGCTCCGACACGTCCCGGGCAGCTGGCGCTGTCGTAGCACCAGCTCTGTCGCGGGGCGGCGCGGCCTGCGAGCGTCGGTGGACCTCA
This sequence comes from Actinomycetes bacterium, assembly GCA_021785095.1. The sequence continues at coordinate 2,260 of JAJYGM010000290.1, read as the reverse complement.
GTGCTCGGTCTCGTGGACGGCGAGCGCGGCCGAACCGGGCCGCTTCGTTCGCTCGGTCAGCCAGTTGCGAAACACCGAGGGTTCCATCGGCATGGCCACATAGAAGCCCTGGACGGCGTCACAGCCGAGGGAGGCCAGCACTTCCATGACGCCAGGCGAGTCGACGCCCTCTGCGATCACCGCCAGCTGCAGGCTGTGGCCGAGCTCGACGACCGTGCGAACGATGGCCTGCGCGATCTGATCCGTGCAGAGCGGCTGCACGAAGGTCTTGTCGATCTTCACGGACGAGACAGGAAGGCGCTGGAGGTAGGCGAGCGAGGAGTAGCCGGTGCCGAAGTCGTCGAGGGCGAAACGGACCCCCCGTCCCGTCAGCTCCTTCAGGCTCCGGATGGCGCCTTCCGGATCGAGCATGACGGCGCTCTCGGTGATCTCGAGCTCGATGCTCGCTGCCGGAAGCCCAGAGCGGCTGACGGCCGTCATCACGGTGTCGAGGAGCGTCGGGTCGTGCACGGTCCCCGCAGACAGGTTCACCGCGACAGGGAGCCTCCACCCGGCGCGGTGCCAGGAGCCGCACTCGGCGAGAGCGCGCGCGAGGACCCAGTTCGTGAGCTCGCGGATGAGCCCTGTCTGCTCGGCGAGCGGAACGAAGACGTCGGGCAGGAGGAGGCCTCGTGTCGGGTGTTGCCAGCGAACGAGCGCCTCCACGCCTTGTGGCGTCCCGTCCTCCATCGAGGTCTTCGGCTGGTAGTCGAGGCGGAGCTGTCCGTGATCGATCGCCTCGGCGAGCTCGCTCGCGAGGGCGAGGCGTGACAGCGAGGACCGCTCGAGGTCGTCGACGTAACGCCGAGCGCCGACGTGGTCCGCTTTGGCCTGGTACATGGCCGTCTCGGCCATGCGCAGCAGGTCGGACATGCTCCTCTCGGCGCCGGACTCCCGAGTTGTCGAAGCGACGCCGACGGCGCCGCGCAGGCGCAGGTTGATGCCATCGACGCCGAGGGGCTCCCCGAGCACGGCGAGGAGTCGGTAAGCCAATGCCAGCTCCTCTGCATCAGATGAGGGCGTGCGGCAGACGACGGCGAACTCGTCGCCGCCGAGGCGAGCCACCACCTCGATCGGCTCGCCGATCCGCTCCAGCCGGCGCGCCACCTCGATGATGACGACGTCGCCGATCGCGTGGCCGAGGGTGTCGTTGATCTCCTTGAAGCGGTCGATGTCGAGGACGTAGACGGTGCGATCCTCGGCGGTGAGATGACCGGAGCGGTTCGGCACCGCCGCCGTCGGCTGGTGCGCCGCCAGGAGGAGGCGGTTCGGCAGTCCGGTGAGCGGGTCCTGGAGCGCCTGGGCACGGATGGCGTGCTCCGCCTCGGCTCGCGCTGCCGCCGCCGCCAGGACGTTCGCGACCGCCTTGACGAAGTTCGTGTCTTCATCGGTGAAGGTCCGGCGCTGGCGGGTCCCGACACCCACGATTCCGTAGGGCATGTCCTGGCCGGGGATCGGCGACTCGATGACCGAGACGGCGCCGGCGCGCGTCCAGAGCTCCGGCACGTCGAACCGCTCCTCGGCACCGAGGTCCTCGGACACGATGGTCTCCTGGGTGACGAGGGCGTAACTGGCGGGCGACGACGTCGGCTCGCTCGACATGAGCTCGCTTCCTGCGACGACATGGCCGCGACTCGCTGCCAGCGTCAAGAGCGATGCATCCGCGTAGGAGTCGAAGACGTGCACGATGTCGACGCCGAGCTGTAGCGCGAGGACGCTGACAGCGTCATCGACGAGGCTCGAGTAGTCCAGGCCGACGAGTGCCCAGCGGCCGAGCTCGGCGAGCGCCGCCTGCCGTTCGGCATTGGCGCGAAGGCGCACCTCGGTCTCGCGCTGCACGGTCACGTCGTGCAGCGTCACGACGAAGCCCGACACCGCCGGATCGTCGAGCAGGTTGTTGCCGATCGACTCCACGTAGCGCCACGACCCGTCGGCGTGAGCGAGCCGGAATGCCTCGGTGGGCTGTGCACCCGGGTGGAAGAAGGCCTGCCGGATTGCTTCGCGGCAGTAGTCGCGGTCCTCGGGGTGCACGAGCGAGAGCACGTCGACGACGTCGCCCGCTCGCCAGGAGTAGCCGAGGACCCGCTCGCAGGCGGGGTTCACGTAGTGGATCGTCCCATCGGCCGTGAGGACGATGATGACGTCGGACGCACATTCGCCGAGAGCCGCCTCGCGCCTGGCGGCATCGAGCGCCGCCACCTCGGCCGCGACGCGTTCAGAG
>JAJYGM010000308.1 GCA_021785095.1 Actinomycetes bacterium | reverse complement strand
AAGAAGCCGGGTCCTGCTCGCGGCGACCGGCCGCACCCGCTCGGCGAGCGCCTGGAGCCCCTGACGTCGCTGGTGCCCGTGGAGAGGGGACGTCGAGTCGAACATATGTTCGCCAACCATACCTCCCGGCTCTGGCGGTGTCCCCTGGCGACACGCCGTATCCTCGAAGACCGTGACCAGGGCGGCGACGCTCCTCACGCCCCGAGGATCGACGCTTCACACGGGCGCACCACCCGACCGCCTCGCTTCTCGCGGCGCGCTCGGGGTGCCCGCCGGTCCTTGGCGCAACGCGTGGCCGTACCTGGCAGCCTTCGGCATCTACCTGGCGATCGCGCTGGCAGCCTGGTGGCACCTGCTCTCGGGCGGCTTCGGTGCCATGCTCCCCACCGGCTCGGCCGACGCCGGCCAGGAGGTGTGGTTTCTCGCATGGCTCCCCCACGCGCTCGAGACCGGGACGAACCCCTTCTTCAGCCGCGCCATCTTCTCGAGCTCAGGAGTGAACCTGCTCGACAACACGTCGATGGACCTTCTCGGCCTCCTGCTCGCGCCGGTCACGGTGACGGCGGGGCCGGTCGCCTCCCTCGACCTGGCAGTGGTGCTGGCGCCTGCGCTGAGCGCGCTGGGGGCGTTCGCCCTGTGCCGTCGCTACGTCACCTGGTCACCCGCCGCCTTCGCGGGCGGGCTCTGCTATGGGTTCGGGCCCTTTCTCACCGGCGACCTCCGCTACGGCCATCTCGACCTCACCTGGCTCGTCCTGCCGCCGCTGATCCTGTGCTGCCTCGACGCCTTGGTCGTCCGAGGCACCGACCGCCCGCTCTTCGTGGGCGGGGTACTGGGGGGTCTCGTGGTCGCCCAGTTCTTCGTCTCGACCGAGATGCTCGCGATCAGTGCGTTGACGGCCGCCGCTGCGGCTGTCGTGGTCTCGGTCGGCTGGCCGAGGGCGGTGCTGCCCAGCCTCGCCGCCGCGTGGCGCGGGCTCGCCGTCGCGGCAGGGATCGTCGTCCTCGCGCTCGCGTACCCCTTCTGGGTCGTCGTAGCCGGACCGCACCATGTCGTCGGAGCGGTCTGGCCCCACATCGGCGGGATCGCCACGTCCCTCGCGGCGACCGTCGAACCCCACGCCGAGCTGGCGAGCGTCGCCTTCGTCTCCGGATCGAACGGCAGCTACCTCGGGGTCGCGCTCTTGGCCGTGCTGCTCTTCGGGGGGGTCGTCCTGTGGCGCTCTGCGGTGCTGCGCGTCGCCCTTGCGACGGCACTCGTCGTGTACGTCGGGTCGCTCGGCTACGAGCTCCACGTCGGGAACCGGGCGGTCCATGTACCGCTGCCCGCCGCGGTGCTCGGGCACATCCCGCTCCTCGACTCGATCGTGCCCGAGAGGTTCGCCGCGATGGTCGACCTCTTCTGCGGGCTCGCGCTCGCCGTGATCGTCGACCGCCTCCGGGCATGGGACAGGCCGCACGCGTCGGCCGCGTCGCACGCGTCGGCCACGCCGAACGAGTCGTGCGACGAGACGAGCGCAGTCGCTTGGAGACCGGCGAGGCCGTTGCTCGCCGGGCTCGCGCTCTCGGTGGCTGCGTTCGCGCTGGTCCCGTTCGTCACCGCTCCGATGTGGCCCTATGCCGTCGCGGCGTCTCCCCGCCCTGCAGCCTTCGCCCGACCGTTCCCTGCGGATCCAGGCGCCCATGGCCGCCGGGCACCTGTCGTCGTCGCCTACCCGGATACATCGTCGTGGGTGTCCAAGGAGATGACCTGGCAAGCGGAGGACGGTTTCTCCTTCACGCTGGCCGACGGATATGCCATCGTCCCCGGCCCGGGCGGCCGAGCCGTGGAGTCCCCCCACACGGACGCGCTGTGGCTCGTCTTCGCTGCCGGCATCGTGCAGCGGCTGCACCTCCCCCTCGCAACGACGACGCGGGTCGCGTTGGTGGGCGACCTGCACGCGCTCGAGGTCGACGACGTCGTCGTCCTCCCTGGAGCCCCGGGGTCGAAAGCGGTCCGGCGCGCGCTCGGAGAGGTGCTCGGCCCACCGCGCCGGATGCACGGCGGTGCAGCCGTCTGGAACGTCCGGGCTGCACCCGGCTGACGCGCACCGGGCACCGGGCGCCGGGCGCCGGGCATCGGGCGCCGGGCGCCGGGCGCACCATCCTCGGCGGGAAGATGGGCTCGACCTAACCTCACGTCGTGCGCGGGCCCGCCGTCGGCTGAACGTGATCAAGTACCTCGGATCCAAGCGACGGCTCGTGCCCGTGCTCGAGGCGATCGGCGCGGCGAGCGGCGCCCGGCGCGCGCTGGACCTGTTCACCGGCACGACCCGGGTCGCCCAGGCGTTCAAGCGCCTCGGGATGCACGTGACCGCTGTCGATCTCGCGCGCTACGCCGAAGTCTTCGCCCGCTGCTACATCGAGACGGACGCGGCGACCCTGCCCGAACGCGAGCTCTCGGACGCGCTGGCGCACCTGAACGCGCTCCCCGGATCCGCTGGCTACGTCACCGAGACGTTCTGCAGGCAGGCCCGGTTCTTCCAGCCGTTCAACGGCGAGCGGATCGACGCCATCCGCGACGCGATCGAGTCGGACTTCGCACGGACGCCGCTCGAGCCCGTGCTCCTCACCAGCCTCATCGAAGCGGCGGACCGGGTCGACTCCACCGTCGGGGTGCAGATGGCCTTCGTGAAGCAGTGGGCAC
>JAJYGM010000618.1 GCA_021785095.1 Actinomycetes bacterium | reverse complement strand
ACGGACCGTGCAGGCGTGCGCGAGCCGGCCCGCCTGGTAGGGGACGTAGCCGCCGCCGTGGAGGAGGACCAGTCTCACGCCGCGGTGCCGAGCGAGCACGCCGGCGCAGATCAGCCGCTCGACCATGACCGTGGTCTCGAGCGGGTTCCCGATGGCGTTCTGCATGTAGAAGTCGTCGAGTCCGGCGTGGGGCTCGTTCCACGCGGGATGGACGAGCACGGGGAGACCGAGCTCGTCGGCCGTCGCCCAGAACCGCTCGAACTCGGGCTCGTCGAGCCGCCGGCCGGCGATCGAGGTCCCGATCGCCGCGCCGAGCGCGCCGTCCTGCACCGCCACCCGGTAGGCGGTCACGGCTGCATCGGGATCCTGCATGGGAAGGTTGGCGAGCCAATGGAGGCGCTCCGGGTCGTGACGGCAGAACCGGTCGAGCCCTTCGTTGGTCGCCTGGCAGATCCGCTCGGCGGCAGCCGTGTCGACCTCGTAGAAGAACAGGGGCGGCGGCGGCGACGTCACTGCGGCGCCGACCTTCCGCTCGTCCATGTACGACAGCTTCGCGACCGGGTCGTAGAAGGACGGGGTGACCGGGAACGGCGCGTGGTGGGCGCCGCCCCAGTTGTTGGCGTCGTCGAGCGTGACGCCGTAGCCGGGCTCGGCCCGCAACAGGTCGAGCACCTCGGTGGGCATGACGTGATTGTGCACATCGACGCTCATCGCGCTCCTCTCGTCGGGGACGGCCGTCCAAGGATCGGTCGGGGGCCCGACCGGCCGACGACCGCCAATCATGTCGTACCGTAATCATGTTCGGGCGACCCGGTCGAATGACCGGGCGGCACGGCCGTCGCGTCGGCGCGGCGGCACCGGCCGGCTTTCCTCACGTGGTCGCCCGCTACCGGCCCACGGGCGCACGGTGAGGCCGCGTCGTCTTCCTTCCGTCAGCGGAGAGCGGAGGGCCAGCTCGGCCCGCCTGGCCTGCTGCCAGCTCGACCGAGAGGCCAGCTCAACCGAGAGGAGCACACCGCCGGAGCCACCCGGCGCCGACGGTGTGCTCCCGCCCGCACGCCGCGCGGGCTACGGGGTCGGAGGGCCGGACGATTCCTGGGTGAAGTCGCTGAGCCATGTCGACTTCTTCAGGAACCCCCAGGGCTGCATCTTGGTGTAGGTCTTGACGGGCACGTTGCGCAGTGTCCCCCTCACCCTCTCCACCTTGCAGATGTAGCTGTTCTGGATCGGGGACCACGTTGTCTTGCTGATCGTGACGGGGCCGCGCGGGGCCGAGATCTTCACGGCCCGCATGGCGTCGCTCAGCTTCTTGCCTGTCGTCGCGTTGCCCCTGAGGGCCCTCAGCGCGCTCACGAGGATCTCCGCCTTCACGTAGCCGGCGTCTGCGTAGTAGCCGGGCCACGACCCGAACTGGCGGTGGAAGGCGGCGGTGAACGCCTCGTTGCTCTTGCTGAGGATGCCTGTGCAGTACTGGGCGTCGGTGTAGATCCCGACTGCTGACGACGGCGTCTCGGCCGGAAGGGCCGACTGTGTCGTGAGCTGGGTGATGCCCAGCAGCGGGATCTTGCCCTTCAGGCCGAACGACGCGTAGTCATCGACGAAGGTGACCGCTTGCGCGCCGGAGAGCTCGACCCAGACCCCTTGGGTTGTCGAGGGGATCTGCGAGATGTAGGACGAGAGTGTCGAGGCGTTGCTCGGCACCCAGATCGACTTCTGGATCTTCCCGCCGAGCTTGGTGAACCCTGCGTCGAACCCGCCGACGGTCTGCCAGCCGAAGGAGAAGTTGGCCCCGATCGTCGTCACGTGGCGCCACTTCTCTGTCTTGTACGCCCATTCGGCGCCCGCCCCCGTCACCTGGTAGCCGTCCCATCCCGAGGTGAGGCCGAAGCCCGACGACTTGTACAGGTTCATCTGGGTGGGGCTCGAGAGGAACAGGTCGTCCTCGGGGATCTTCTTGCCCTGCACGTACGGGGACACGGCGGCGATGATGTTCGACAGCAGCGGGCCCTCCATGACCTGGACGCGTGTCGATGTCACGAGCTTCTTCGCCGCGGTGAGCCCGATCGCCGGTGTGCCGTGTGTGTCCTCGTAGTGCACCGTGATCGCGTGACCGTCGATTGTCGAGCCGAACCGCCGCAGTCCGAGCTTGAAACCGTCCTGCTCGAGCTTGGCGTTCGCAGCGAAGTTCCCCGTGAGCGGCAGGATGAAGCCGACGCTGATCGAAGACGGACGACCGGAAGCCCCGGCACCGCCGCCGACCCCGGCGACCACGACGAACGACAAGGCTGCTGCGGCAGCGCCCAGCGCCAAGGGCGTACGGGCACCCCGACCTCCTCGGTGCCGCCGGGACGACGACCTACTCGGTGATTGCACGGTCACCCTCCTTCCACTCGTGCCCCCGGACCAGCCAACCGACGCGGTCTCGGTTTCTGGGCCCCGGCACGAATCCAATCTGCTTCTTCGAATCGTAACGCAGCATTGGCGAGACCGCGGGCCGTGGGGATCGCGCCGGGACATTCTCGCGGCTGCACCCTCGCCGTTCCTCGCTCGCCGTTGCTCGCTCGCCGTTGCTCGCTGCACAAACTGGCTGAGCTGGCTATGCTATAGGACGAGATCGATGTCACTGGAGGGACGGTCGCCGGCAGCGCTTTGGTGGCACAACGTCGCTGCGGAGGACGAGGAGAGG
>JAJYGM010000428.1 GCA_021785095.1 Actinomycetes bacterium | reverse complement strand
TAGGCAAGAACCTCGAAGGGGAGGTTTGCACCCGCCGGTCGGAAAGTTGACCACCCAACGTTTGGAAAGTTGACCACCCTTGGCATGGGTCCGGTAGGTTGCCGCAGAGCGGCAGGCGACCGGAGGAAGGATGCTGAGGATGGACTGGGTACATGTCATTCGGCACAAGGTGTTGGTGGAGGGGGTTTCCATTCGGAGGGTGGCGCGGGAGCTTGGCGTCAGCCGGCAGGTCGTGCGCAAGTACCTGAAGGTGTCGGAGCCGGTGCGTCGGGAGAGTGGCCCGCGGGCGAGGCCGGTGGTCGAGCGGGTCGCCAGGCGCATCGAGACGTTGCTGGAGGAGTGGGGGCCGCGGACCACGGCCAAGCAGCGGATCACGGGTGCGCGTGTGCATCGGCAGCTCCTCGAGGAGGGGTACCGGGTCGGGATCACCACGGTGCGGGAGGTGCTGGCCGAGCGGCGGCGGCAGCGCTCGGAGGTCATGATCCCTCTCGTCCACCGTCCGGGGCAGGAAGCGCAGGTCGACTTCTTCGAGGTCACCGTCGAAGTCGCAGGCGTCGTGCGTACGGCATGGAAGTTCGTCCTGCGGTTGATGTACTCGGGACGGGACGTTGCCTGGGTGTACGAGAGGTGCGACCAGCTTGCGTTCCTGGATGGGCACGTCCGGGCGTTCACTCACCTTGGTGGTGTCCCGTGGCGGATCGTCTATGACAACCTCTCGTCCGCGGTCAAGCGGATCGTCGGGGCGGAGCGGGAGTTGACCGACCGGTTTCAGGCGCTGACCAGCCACTACCTCTTCGAGCCGTGCTTCGCGCGGCCGGGCGAGGGCCACGACAAGGGTGGGGTCGAGGGACGTGGCAAAGGGATCAGGCTGCAGCACCTCACCCCCGTGCCGCGCGGGGAAAGCCTGGGGGCCATCGCAGCGGGGCTGCTCGGCGAGCTTGATCGCGCGGCGGCGGTCACGGTTGATGCCGAGGGTCGGAGCATCCTTGACCGTTTCGAGCAGGAGCGGCTGCTGCTGCGCCCCCTGCCGGAGTGTCCGTTCGAAGCACGGCGCTTCGAGCTCGTCTCCGTCTCCAAGCAAGCGCTCGTTCGGATCGATGGTGCGACGTACTCGGTACCTTCGCCATGGGCGCGGCTGGAGGCGAAGGCGTACGTGGGCGTGGACGACATCCGCATCGCCTGCTTCGGCGAGGAGGTCGTCCTGCCCAAGCAGCGGCCGCGAGCCAAGGAGGTCTGCTACCGGCACTACCTGCGGGAGCTTGCCCGCAAGCCGCAGGCGGTCCGTCAGGTGGCGCCGGAGCTCCTGGCGGAGCTGGGGGAGCCGTACGGCCAACTGTGGGAGCTGCTGGCCGCGACGCACGGAGAACGGGATGGCGCCAGGGTCCTGGCCAAGCTGCTGGCCGCCATTGTCGACCATGGCGAGGAGGCCGTGAGCAAGGCCCTCAAGGCCGCCCTGGCCGCTGGGAGACTCGACCTCAGGGCGCTGACGCTATTCCATGAGCCCGTGGCCCCGGCGTCCATCCCGGTGCCAGTGGCGCTGGCCGGGCACCGGGTCGAGTCAGGCCGTGCTGCAGACTATGACTGGCTCCTCGCCGGGGGTGGCGCATGAGCGCCGCCGTCCGAGAGGCCGTGCTGGCCGAGCACCTGAAAGCGTTGAAACTCCCCGGCGTCGCTCAGGAGTATCCGGCGCTGGCCCGGCAAGCCCGCGACGCCGGTTGGCCCTATGAGGACTTCCTCAAGGAGGTGCTCGACGCCGAGCTGCGCTCGCGGGCGGATCGCACCGCGATGCGCCGTGTCCGGGAGGCGCACTTCCCCGACGCCAAGACCCTCGACCTGCTCGACTGGGAGGCGCTCTCTAGCATCTCCCGTCCGAAGATCGCCGAACTGGCGACCTGCGGCTTCCTCGAGAAGACGGAGGACATTGTCATCGCAGGACCCATCGGGACGGGCAAGACTCACCTCGCGATCGGCCTCGGCATCGAGGCCGCGCGCCGGCGCTTCCGGGTGACCTTCACCCGCGCCGCGGAGCTGGTGCGCAGCCTGCTCGAAGCCCGCGACGCTCGCACGCTCGGCAGGCTCCACCAGCGCGTCGAGCGGTCCGCCCTGTTGATCGTGGATGAGCTGGGCTTCGTCCCCTTCGACCGCACCGGCGGCGAGTTGCTGTTCAACCTGCTCTCCGAGCGGCACGAGCGCTCCTCCACCCTGATCACGACCAACCTGGCCTTCTCCGAGTGGGTGCAAGTGTTCGGCGATGAGAAGCTCACCACCGCCTTGCTCGACCGCCTTGGCCACCACGCCCACATCCTGACCACGAAAGGACCGTCCTACCGAACTCAGCGAAAGAAGCGCTCGTGAGGATCGGCGGCTCAACGCACCGGCGACCAGCACCCAACGGCACGCCTGGGTCAAAAACCGACCGGTGGTCTACACTGAATTCGCTCGGGGTGGGTCACAAACCGACCGTTGCCCTGGTCAACTTTCCGAACGGTGCCAGCAGTACTGCGTCGCGTCGGCCTCGACCCACCCAAGCTGGCGGCCAAGTACGGCGAGAAGAAGGTCCGCCGATGGGTCGCCGAGGGTCGGCAGATGCGCGTTCGAGGCGAAGGCCTCGCGCAGTAAGGCGTGTCGCCAGGCTATCGCGCTGGATGTCGCGGCCCGCATCAACTATTCCGTGGGGCTGGCACAGC
>JAJYGM010000753.1 GCA_021785095.1 Actinomycetes bacterium | reverse complement strand
CCTCCACGAGCGGCTGCTTCCTGCTCGCCCCTCGCCTGGGGTCGTCGAGCACGATGCTCGCGCCATCGCCACAGCGGCGCTCCGCCTTGCCGAGAGCCTCATCGCCGAGCACGGACCGGTCGCTGCGCTCGGCATCGCCGCCCAACGCGCGACCACGATCGTCTGGGACCGCCCAAGCGGCGACCCACTCGGGCCCGCGATCAGCTGGCAGGACCTGCGGACCACCGGGATGTGCCTCATGCTCGCCCAGCGCGGGATCAAGCTCGCACCCAACCAGTCGGCCACCAAGCTCGCTTACCTCCTCGACCGCTACGACCGCGGCCGTGAGCGCGACGTTTGCTTCGGCACGATCGAGAGCTACCTCGCCTTCGTCCTGAGCCAGGGCGCCTGCCACGTCACCGACGCCACCAACGCCGGGGTCACGGGCCTCGTCGACGACAACGTCTCGACGTGGGATGCAGAAATCCTCGAGGCGCTGGCGATCCCGGTGCGTTGTCTTCCCGAGCTCGTCGACTCACTCGGCGTGATCGGCAAGGCCACGGCACTGAGCGGTGCGCCAGCGATCGCCGCCCTCGTAGGCGACCAGCAGGCATCGCTGATCGGCCAGGGCTGCCTTGGGTTCGGCGAGGCCAAGGCCACCTTCGGCACTGGCGGCATGCTCGACTGCTCGGTCGGCGAGCTGCGTCCGAGTTTCGCCCGGCGCGGCGAGTCCGGCACGTTCCCGATCGTTACCGTCCAGCGCGGTGGGGCACGCCGCTGGGGCCTCGAAGCTGTCATGCTCTCAGCGGGAAGCTGCATCGACTGGTGCTGCCAAATTGGCCTGCTCTCGCACCCTCAGGAGTCCGACGCGCTCGCCGGATCGGTGCGTGATGCCGGGTCGGCGAGCTTCGTGCCCGCGCTGTCCGGCCTTGGTACTCCGCGCTGGGATTTCGGCGCCCGGGGCGCATTCTTCGGCCTCGACGGCGCTGTCGGGCGCGCCGAGCTTGTCCGGGCTGTGCTCGAGGGGATTGCGCACGGGGGCGCCGACCTCCTCGAAGCCGTCGAGTCCGATGCGGGCCTCGCCGTCGAACAGCTCCGGGTCGACGGGGGGATGAGCGCCAATCAGACGTTCCTGCAGCTCCTTGCCGACGCCACGGGACGCGAGATCGCCCCCTCCGCAGTGCTCGAGGCAACCACGCTCGGCGCAGCATTCCTCGCGGGGGTCGCCGTCGGCGTCTGGGGTGACCTCGTGGAGGCGGCCGCCACGACTCCCCCGCGCACGGTCGTTGCGCCCCGCCGCAAGCTCGACCGCGCCCGCTGGCGCGAGGTGCGAACGAAGGCGGAAGGAGCGATCCCGATGCTCTCCGCGCTCAGCTTCTAGCTCTAGCGGCAGACCCTCAAACAGCCGTCATGAGCTGGGAGAACGCCACGTGCCCACGGGCTATCCCGGAAGGTCCCGCTAGCGGCTCTCGGATTCCTCGCCGCGCAGCGCGTCGAGTCTCGGCATCAAGGCATCGACGCGCTCGCGTGCACCGCGAATGCGCCGATCGAGCTCCTCGACAATCTCGATGGCCCGCCGAAAGCGCGCCTCGAGCACGTCGACATCGACGAGGCCCTGGTCGAGCTCGCGCACCAGCTGCTCGAGTTCGCTCGAAGCCTCGGCGTAGCCCAACTCTGCGACGGGGCGCTCGCCCGCACCCGGCGGTGGTGTGCTCACGCTCGCCCTTCCTCCTTGGACATCAACGACGCACCGTGCCCCGCCGCGGGTGTTCGTTCCACATCCGTTGCGTCGACCACCGACTGAACCGAGCCGTCCGCGAAGCGAGTTCGGATTCGCGCCCCGACTTCGAGCCCAGCGGCACTTCGGATCAGCAGCCCCGCTTCGTCGTGGGTAAGCGACCACCCGCGCTCGAGCTGGCGGCTGGGATCGTAGGCGCGCAGCACCTGCGCGCCGTGCTGCTGGTCGCGCTCGAGCCGTTCCAGCAAGCGCTCGGTCGACGTGGCGCCGTCACGCGCCCGGCTCTCGAGGCGGACACGGTCGCGCTCGAGGCTCGCGACGACGCCGCGCCCGAGCGCCTCCCGACAGCCAGCGAGCGCGTCGCCACGGCGGGCGAGCTGGTGGCGAACGCCCCGGCCAACGGCAGCCTCGCATCCCTCGAGGCGCTGCACCGCGCTCTCGAGCCGGGCGCGGGCGAGCCGCGTGAGCTCGGCGGCGTGCCGGGCAACCTGGTCGCGATAAGCGGCGACGACAGCGACGACTGCCTCGCCGCAGGCCGTCGGCGTAATGCAGGCCCGATGGGCGACCTCGTCGGCTACCGAGCGGTCGCCGGTATGGCCGATCCCAGTCCAGACCGGGAATGGTGCGCTCGCAATCGCGCGCGCCACCTCCTCACTGTCAAAGGCCGCGAGATCGCCGCGCCCTCCCCCGCCGCGCACCACGACGGCAAGATCAGGGGCGAAACGCTCGAGGCGGCCGAGCGCCGCGGCAATCTGGCGCGGCGCCTCCGGCCCCTGCACGAGCGACCCCTCGAGCTCCACGCAAAAGGCGAACCCGCTGCGCTCGAGCTGGCCGACGAAGTCACGGTGCGCCTCGCTCCCTGGGCTCGTGATCACTCCGATACGCAGGGGCACCACGCAGAGCGCGAGCTGCCGATTGGCATCGAGCAGGCCCTCGGCTGCCAAGGTTGCGAGGAGTCGGCGGCGGGCAGC
>JAJYGM010000309.1 GCA_021785095.1 Actinomycetes bacterium | reverse complement strand
GACCCAGACGAACGCGAAGGTGCTCACCATCGCGACGATCGCCACTAGGACCTTGCGCATCCGTTCACTCCCTCCAGGAGCCGGGCCCCGGTGCCCGGACCACCTGCCCGGAACGTAACGAGGGGAGGTGAAACCGTCGCGATCCTTTCGCGACCGAGGAGTAACGGGCAGATGAATTCCTGAGTTCCCCCGCAACGGGAAGGCGACGGGATGGTGTCCCGACGGTTGGCACGACGAAAGGAGGCGGGCTCAGCCGGGGGGCGAGACGATTGCCAACGAACCACGCGCGCGCGATCGTCTGCCCGTGGAAGGTTCGACGGACGCCGGCTCGCTGCTGGAACCCCTCCGCGCCGCAGGCGGGCGCGCCTATCTCGGCGAGCCGGTGACGGTGCTCGAGCACTCACTGCAGGCCGCAGCGCTCGCCGAGGCGGAAGAGCGCACCCCCGAGATCGTCGTCGCCGCGCTGCTCCACGACGTGGGCTGGCTGCTCCACGGCGGGCCGCGTGCGCACGACCGCCGCGGCGCGTTGCACCTGGCGCGCCACTTCGGCCCGGAGGTCGTCGAGCCCGTCCGGCTCCACGTCGAGGCGAAGCGCTACCTCGTCGCGGCGGAGCCGAGCTATCGCGCGCGGCTGAGCAGCGCCTCGATCAGGACGCTGGCGCTCCAGAGCGGCCCGATGGCCGGGGCGGAGGTCGAGACGTTCATGGAGACGCCGTTCGCAGCCGACGCCGTCGCCCTCAGACAGCTCGACGACCGGGCGAAGGTCCCGTGGACGAGCACGCCGGCGCTCGACCACTACGTCGCTCTGGTGGAGTCCCTCCTCATCTCATGATGAGCGGATCTGCGAGCGGTACCGCGCGAGCCACTCGTCCGCGATGCGCCAGGTTTCTTCGACCTCCTGCCGGCGCTGCGGCGCGTGCTGCCCGCCTGCAGGGTACGAGCCGAGGAATTTCACGTCGGCGAGGTTCGCCCGGAGGTCCCGAAGGCAGTCGGCGACGACCTCGTCCGCGACGTGACCCGCGAGGTCGATGGCGAAGCAGTACTCGCCCAGCCCTTGCTTCGTGGGCCGGGACTCGAGCCGGGTCAGGTTGATGTTGCGCGCGGCGAACTGGCCCAGGATCCCGTGGAGGTTCCCCGGTCGGTCGGCGTCTTGGAAGCAGACGATCGTCGTCCGGTCGTGGCCGGTCGGCGGAGGAATGCCAACGGGGCCCACCGCGACGAACCGCGTCTGGTTGCCTGCGAAGTCCTCGACGTCCTCGGCGAGGATCGTGAGGTTGTAGAGGTCGGCGGCGAGACGTGGCGCGATCGCCGCCGTGTGGCGGTCGGGGTGCGCGCCCAGCTGCCGCGCGGCGTCGGCGGTGGAGTTCGCCGCCACCGCCTCCACGTCGGGCAGCTGCTCGGCGAAGAACCTCCGGCACTGCGCGAGCGCAACGGGATAGGACACGACCCTCCGGACGTCCCGGAGCGCCGCCCCGCGCGGTGCCATGAGGTGGAGGCGGACGTCGAGCACGACTTCGCGCTGGATGAGGAGGTCGACGTCGAAGATCAGTGCGTCGAGGGTGTCGCGCACCACGCCGTCGATCGCGTTCTCGATCGGCACGAAGCCGATGTCGGCTCTGCCCGACCCCACCGCCTCGAGCACGTCGCCGATCGAGGCCATGGGCTCGAGGGCTGCTGCCGAGTAGTCCTCCTGGGTGAGCAGCGCCTCCTCGGTGAACGTCCCGAGCGGTCCGAGGAAGGCGACCGAAGACAGGTGGATCGCAGGGTCGACCATGCCGGGGCAGGATAGTGAGCCACGATGGACGAACTCGCCCTGCACCGCCTCCTCGTCAACGTCTCGAGGGGGGACTGCGACCCCGACGAGGCCGTGAGACGGCTGCGGCACCTGCCGTTCGCCGACCTCGGCTTCGCCCGGGTCGACCACCACCGCGCCCTCCGGCAGGGCTTCGCCGAGGCGGTGTACGGACCCGGCAAGAGCCCCGAGCAGTGCGCGTCGATCGTGGTCGAGCTGCTGCGAGCGGGCTCCGGACCGGTCCTGCTGACCCGCGCCGATCCCGACCAGGTGTCCGCCGCGCAACGGGCGGTGCGAGCTGTCTCGGCCGCCGCCGCCTCGGCCGCCGCCGCCTCGGCCGACGGCGGCACGGCTCCCTGCAGCGGCACGGCTCCCGGCACCGCCAGCGGCAGCACTGACGACGGCAGGGCTCCCGGCAGCGGTTACGGCGAGGCGGTCGTCACCCCGACCGGCGCGCTGTCCACCGTCGCCTGGCGACGCGCCCCCGAACGACCGGGCAGCGTCCTCGTTCTCACGGCTGGCACGGCGGACCTGGCGGTCGCCGACGAATGCCGCGCCGTGCTCGACGCGTACGGCTTCTCCCCCTCGCTGCTCGCCGACTGCGGCGTGGCGGGCGTGCATCGGCTGCTGGCGTCGGTCGAGGAGCTCCAGAGCGCGGACGCCGTCGTGGTGGTGGCGGGGATGGAGGGCGCGCTCGCGAGCCTCGTCGGCGGCATCACCGCCGCACCGGTCGTCGCGGTCCCGACGAGTGTCGGGTACGGCGCATCGCTCGAGGGGGTGACCGCCCTGCTCGCGATGCTCGCGACCTGCGCCGCAGGGGTCACCGTGGTCGGGATCGACAACGGCTACGGCGCGGCGTGCGCGGTCGCACGCCTGCTGCGATGACCCGCATCGCG
>JAJYGM010000458.1 GCA_021785095.1 Actinomycetes bacterium | reverse complement strand
CAGGCGAGCCGCGAGGGCAGATCCGCACCGTCCGCCGGGAGCTGGCCGGGCCCGTAGGGCGGGCCACGGAACCGGCTGCGTAAATCTACCGATCCCCGGGCGGCGCAGATCGGCCTACCGTGGGCCCGTCCCGTGATCCCGAGGAGATGGCCATGGCACGCTGCGAGACCTGTGCAATCGAGCATGCGCGTTCGATCGGCGTGATGAGTCGGAACCCGCCGCTGCCGCGGTGATGGGCGTCCCGGGCAGCGACGTGCCCGCGGGCTGCAAGGCGAGGCGGGCTCGAGCAGGAGTCAACCGGTTCCCCGGCGTCTCGGCCGACACGGTGGCGGCGCTCGAGGCCCGGCGGGAGCGCGAATGCGCTCGATGGGGCGTGCGGGCGGTGTCCGGCCGGGACGGCGCGCTGGCACCTGAGTGGCCGGAGCGGTCCTGCGATCGGGACCGGCCGTCTTGATCACGCGGCGGGTGAGCCTCGGGCGGGGGAGCGCGCCGGATCTCGCGGCCAAGGTTGCCTACCTTGCCGACCCGCGTCACTTCGCCGGACATCCGCGGGCGGTGGAAGTCATCGAGACTCACTTCGCCTGGGTGTTTCTCGCCGGCTCGCGCGCGCTCAAGCTCAAAAAGCCCGTGCATCAGGCCTCGATGGACTATCGGACGCTCGCGGCGCGGGAGAGGGCGTGCCGCGCGGAGCTCAAGCTCAATCGGCGGCTCGCCCCGGGTGTCTACCTGCGGGTCATTCCGCTCTGGCGCCGGCGCGACGGGACATTCTCGCGCCGCGCGGGCGTGCGCATCGTCGACTGGCTCATCGAGATGCGCAGGCTCCCCGCTGCGCGAAGGCTCGATGCGCTGCTCGCGCGCGGCGCCGCCGAGGGGCGCGACTGGCGCCGGCTCCTGATGAGGCTCGGGACGTTCTTCGGCGGCGCCGAGCGGCGGCCGATGAGCGACCGGGCGTACCTCGCGCGGCTGCGGCGCGAGATCGCCTCGAGCGCACGCGAGCTCACCGCGCCGGACCTTGGCCTTGCCTCCGGGACGGTGGCGGCGCTCGAGCGCTCCCAACTCGAGTTCCTCGCCCGCCACGGGCGGTTGCTCGAGGGGCGCGGCGCCCGTCTCATCGACGGGCACGGGGACCTGCGTCCCGAGCACGTGTTTCTCGGGGCGCGGCCGGCCGTCTCGGTGATCGACTGTCTGGAGTTTGATCCGGACCTGCGGCGGCTCGATCCCGCCGAGGAGATCGCCTTCCTCGCGCTCGAGTGCGCGAGGCTCGCGGGTGCGGGGGCCGCCGCAGGTCTTCTCTCGGAGTATCGCTGTGTGACGGGCGATCCGGCCCCGCAGGCCCTGACCGATTTTTACATGAGCCGGCGCGCGGCGGTGCGCGCACAGCTCGCCGCCTGGCATCTGCGCGATGAGGCCTTTGCCGGGGAGCGGCGGATCTGGCGCTCCCGGGCGCGCTCGTATCTCTCCGAGGCGCTGCGTCTCAGCCGCCGCGCGGCCGGGCGCGCGCGAGGCGAGGCTTGCGGGCTCACGCGGACGGCGGCGCCGGCCAGTGCGAGAGCAGCGGCGCCACCGGTGCGCCGGTCATCATCCGCCGCACCGCCGCACCGAGCAGTGGCGCGACCGGCAACGTGAGGAGTTTACCGCAGGCGGCGGCCCGGGCCGGGGTCTCGATTCCCGCGCTGTCGGTCACGACGATGCCGCAGATCGCCTCGCACGCCACGAGCGCATCGAGCCCCTGGGGCATCGGGGCATGCGTGACGGCCACCTGGACGGACTGCGCGCCCGCGCGACGGCACGCTTGGGCCGCCCGGATCAACGTCCCGCCGGTGGCGCACAGGTCATCGAGCACGATGGCGGTGCGTCCGCCCACCTCTCCGGAAAGTCTCCCTCCGGAGACGACATCCCGTGCGCGGCGTTTGCAGACGAAGGCCAGCTCGACCTCGCCGCCGACCTCGGCGGCGAGTTGCTCGTGGAAGATCTGCGCGCGCTTGATGCCACCGATGTCCGGCGAGACCACCGCTAGGGCCGTCTCGCGCAAGCTCGCGGCGAAGTGCGCGACCATTGTCGGCAGCGCCGTCAGGTGAACCGTCGGAATGCGGAACGCGTTGTCGAAAGCGGCGGGGTTGTGCACATCGAGACCGACGACACACCCGAGGTGGGTCGCCTCGAGCAGCTCGGCGACGTAGCGCGAGGTCACCGGATCGCGCAGCTGCGTGCGCCGGTCCTTGCGGGCAAAGGCGAGATACGGCAGCAGCGCGACCGATCGGGCGCCACCGTCGTGCAGTCCCTGCAGCAGGAACAGCAGCCGCAGCAGCCGCTCACAGACCGCGGCGGTGTCGGTTCCTGCGAGCGATTGCAGCACGAAGACCGTTCGCCCGCGGACGGACTCGAGGGGGCGGAGCTTGAACTCCCCGCCGCTGAAGCGCCGCTCCTCGACGGCGAGCAGGGACAGCCCCGCCTCCCGCGCCACCGCCGAGGCGAGCGGGAGGCTTTCCGTGAGCGCGGCGAGCACGGCCTCTTGAGGCATCAGTCCGCCTCGCGCGTGATGTCGCAGCAATGGGCGGTCGGCGGCCCCGAGGCCGGCTCCGGTTCCGTCCCGAGCGCGGGCGCACGCGAGCTGTCCCGGAACACGGTGCAGCCCTTGAGGCCGAGCTCGTAGGCGCTGGCGAAGATCTCCTGCACGGCCTCGGGCGC
>JAJYGM010000012.1 GCA_021785095.1 Actinomycetes bacterium | reverse complement strand
TCTCTCTCACGCGCGGGAGTGATCACGATCGCGGACACTCCCGACGTCGCGGCGCTCCGGCTGCTCGACGCGCTGCTCACGCCAGATCACGAGCTCGTCACCGTCATCGAGGGCGAGGGGTCCACTGCTGCGGCGACCCGTCGCATCACCGAGTGGCTGCACGAAGAGCATCCTGGCGTCGCCGCCGAGGTCCATCACGGCGGCCAGCCCCTGTACCCCTACCTGCTCGGCATCGAGTGACCGTGACGGCCATGCCGGGGCGCACGCTTCCCCAGCTGGCGCGGATCCCGGTCACCCGTCTCCACGGCGTCGGTGACCGCAAGGCGAAGGCCCTGGGCGAGCTCGGGATCGAATCCGTCTTCGACCTTCTCACCACGTACCCGTTCCGCTACATCGACCGCAGCCGCCGCGCGGACCTTGCGGACCTTGCGATCGGGGACGAGGCGGTCGTCCTCGCCACGGTGCGAGCGGTGCGAGCCCGGCGATCGCGTCACGGACGTCCGATCGTGGAGCTGGCGGTCCACGACGGCACCGCAGGGATGAACGTGGTGTTCTTCACACAGGCCTGGCGCGCTCGCCAGCTCCCGCAAGGGACCGAGGCGCTCTTCTTCGGGAAGGTCGACCGGTTCCGCGGCGATCGGCAGATGACGAACCCGGTCGTCGACGTGGTGGTCGGCGTCGGACCGGCGGACGGCGAGGCGGAGAGCGAGGAAGCCAGACGGCGCCGAACGCTTCGCATCGTCCCCGTGTACCGCGCCTCTGCGAGGGCGGGCTTGTCGAGCTGGGAGATCGGGGCCTGGGTCGAAGAGGCGATCCGGCGTGCGGGTCCCCTCGCGGACCCCCTCCCCGAGCGCTGGCGGCGCCAGCTCGGGCTCGTCGGCCGGACGAGGGCGGTCCATGACGTGCACCTTCCTGGTTCGACGAGGGCGGCGGCCCCCGCGCGCCGGCGCCTCGCGTTCGACGAGCTGTTCCGCCTCCAGCTGGCGCTCGTCCTGCGTCGACGCGCGCTGGAGGCCGACGCCCGCGCGATCCGCCATGCGGTCTCGCCGCGCGAGGCGGCCGGGGCCTCGGGAGGGGGGGCGACGCTCGTCCAGCGCTTCCTCGCCGGGCTCCCGTTCGCGCTCACGGGCGCGCAGCGAGCTGCGATGGAGACGCTCTTCGTCGAGATGGCGGGGCCGCTGCCGATGCACCGCCTGCTCCAGGGCGACGTGGGCTCCGGCAAGACGGTGGTCGCGGCCGCGGCGCTCCTCGCCGCCGTGCAGGGCGGTCATCAGGGTGCCCTCATGGTCCCCACCGAGGTGCTCGCCGAGCAGCATTTCTTCGCACTGCGCGCACTGGTCGAGGGGCTGTCGGTGCCCGATCCCGGCCGGCTCGGTGGCGAGCGCCCGCTCGAGACCGCGCTCGTCACCAGCCGCACGGGCGTCACTGACCGGCAGCGGCTCTGCCAGGGCCTCGAGTCGGGGACCGTCGACATCGTCGTCGGCACGCACGCGCTGCTGACCGACGACGTGCAGTTCTGCTCCCTCGGTCTCGTGGTGATCGACGAGCAGCACCGCTTCGGCGTCGAGCAGCGTGCGCAGCTCCGCGACAAAGGGCGCGCCTCGGCGGCCGCTCGCGCCCAGGGTCCCTGCGCGGGGGCGGACCCCGACCTCCTCGTGATGACCGCGACGCCCATCCCGCGGACGGCCGCGATGGCGCGCTTCGGAGATCTCGACATGGTGGTGCTCGATGAGCTGCCCCCGGGGCGGTTCCCGGTCGAGACGGTGTGGGTGGCGACGCCCGACGCCGAGGAGCGCGCATGGTCACGCGTGCGGTCCGAGGTCGAGCACGGCCACCGCGCCTTCGTGGTCTGTCCCCTCGTCGAGGGCTCACCGCGCGTCCAGGCGCGATCGGTGACCGATGAGCTGGTGCGACTTGCCGAAGGACCGCTGCGCGGGATCGCGCTCGGGCTCCTGCACGGCCAGATGCCGTCTTCCGAAAAGGAGCAGGCGATGGCCCGCTTTCGTGACGGGACTACGCCCGTGCTGGTCGCCACGACCGTCGTCGAGGTGGGGGTGGACGTGCCCGAGGCGACGGTGATGGTGGTCGAGGATGCGGGGCGGTTCGGCATCGCACAGCTCCACCAGCTGCGCGGGAGAGTCGGGCGGAGCGATCTGCCCAGCTGGTGCTACCTCCTCGGAACGGGTGACACCGAGGAGGCGGCCGCGCGCCTCGCTGCGATGGCGCGCACGTCCGACGGTTTCGAGCTCGCCGAGGTGGACCTCGAGCTGCGCGGGGAGGGCACGATCCTCGGCACTCGTCAGAAGGGCAGGACCGATCTCGTGCTCGCCTCGTTGCGAAGGGACGGGGACCTGCTCGACGCCGCACGCCGCGTGGCGGAGACGTTGACCGCGGACGGCCCGTCGTTGGAGGGTCACCCGGGCCTGGCGGACGAGCTGCGTCTCTTCCTCGATCCAGACGAAGAGGCGTTCCTGTTCAAGTCCTGACCTGTGCTCTCAGCTCATGTTCCGGGGGTCAGCCTGCTCCGGGGCCGTAGGACGAGCCCACCACACGACGAGCGCAGCGGCGACGAAGGACATCGCCATGACGAAGAACGCCCATTGGAACCCCGCGGTGTCGATGATCTCACCGAGCGCGATCGTCCATACCGAGCCGATGCCGTAGGAGACGGCGAAGTAGTAGCCGAAAGC
>JAJYGM010000400.1 GCA_021785095.1 Actinomycetes bacterium | reverse complement strand
TGCTCTGGAGGTTCTCCTCGGCGAGCCCGGGCCAGCGACCACCGAAGTCGCCGGCCAACGCCTCGAGGAATGCGACATGGAGCGACTCGATGGGGACGACGCGATGGTCGACGCCGAGACGCCGAGTCAGCTCGGCCGCGTCGTCGAGCGAGCCCTGGCTCGAGAAGCGCGAGGGCATCGCCACCGTGTGGACGGCGTCGGGCCCCAGCGCGTCCGCGGCCACCGTCGCGACCAGAGCGGAGTCGACACCTCCCGAGAGGCCGACCACCACCTCTCGGAAGCCGTTCTTGCGGACGTAGTCACCCGTGCCGAGGACGAGCGCCTCGTAGACCTCG
Source organism: Actinomycetes bacterium (assembly GCA_021785095.1). Next base: position 2,355 of record JAJYGM010000400.1, on the reverse strand, counting down.
GCAGCACCCTCGAGCGGCACCGGAGGGGTCGGCGCCGGTGCGCGAGGACCGACCCGGCGCGGGAGGCCCGACCCGACCACGGGCAGGAGGGGAAGTGTCGCTCGACCGCGTGGGTCGAGGAGACGCTTGCGGAAGACCGGGCGCACCTCGAGGTCCACCAACAGGAGCGCCTCCTCGAACTGCGGCGCGGCTGCGACCATCCGGCCCGTCGCGTCGAAGACCATCGAGCCACCGTCGAAGACCAGCTCGTCCTGGCCTCCCACTGCGTTGCAGTAGGCGAGGCATGCGGACGCGTCGGCCGCCCGCGTCGCGAGCATGGCGGCACGCTCGGCTCGCCTCCCGGCGGCGAAGGGGGACGCGTTCGCGGACAGGACGAGCGCCGCACCCGCAGCGGCCTGCGTGGCGACCGGGCCGGCGGGTGCCCAGGCGTCCTCACAGATCGTGAGCCCGACGGGCACGCCCGCGATGTCGTACAGCGCCCGCGCTCCTCGTCCGGGCGCGAAGTAGCGCTGCTCGTCGAAGACGGAATAGTTCGGGAGGAGCTCCTTGTGGTACGTGCCGAGCCACTCGCCCCGGGCCGCGATCGCGAGCGCGTTGTGCAGGTCGCGACCGGCGTCGACGAAACCGAAGACCGCCGCGCACCGGCCAGTCTCGGCGGCAAGCTTCCGTGCCGTCTCCAGGTTCTCCTCCACGAAACCAGCCCGGAGGAGCAGGTCCTCCGGCGGGTACCCGGTCAGCGCGAGCTCGGGGAAGAGGGCGAGGTCGGCGTCCGCGGCGTCGGCGGACCGGACCATGTCGAGGATGCGCCCGGCGTTCCCCGCCAGGTCACCGACGACCGGGTCGATCTGGCAGAGGGCCAGACGGAGCCAGGACACGACGGGAGCCTAGCTGGGAGCACCTCCCGCGAGCGGGGCGGTGGAGTCCCGCGATCGCCCGGACGGTCGACTGGGGGACACGCCGGGCCGGACGAGGATCTCGGGGAACGTGGCGGACCGGACCGGGCGATCGGGGAGGAGGAGGCACTGGGCCAGGGCGACCAGGTCGCCGACGAAGCGCGGCGCCCGCCCGACCAGACTGGGAACGGTGGAACCCGTCGTGCCTGCGGCCGCGCCCGCTGCCCCCAGCGCCGCGAGCCTCCCCCCACTGTTCGGCCCGCTCGCAGAGCGCGGACCGGATCCCCCTGCGACGCTCCGCCGGTTGGCCGCCGTCGCAGAGGCCCAGCCACGGCTCGGTGCGCAGCTGGAGGAGCGCCCGGAGCTCGCGTGGACGCTCGTCGCCGTCTGCGCGACCAGCCCGGCCCTCGCGCGGACATGCCGCTCGGCCGAGCAGGCGCTCGACGTGCTCGGCGACCTCGAGACACGGCCGGAGCGGCCGCTCGGGCCTCGGCTCGATGCCGGCTCGCTCCTCCGCTGGAAAGAGCTCGAGCTCCTCCGCGTCGCCGCGCGCGACCTGTCCGGGCTCGACGGACTGGAAGAGGTCGGGGCGAAGCTGGCGACGCTCGCCTCCGACGTCCTCGGAGCTGCGCTCGAGCTCGCCGGGGTCGACGATCACGCCGTGGTCGGCATGGGCAAGCTCGGCGGCGAGGAGCTCAACTACGCGAGCGACATCGACCTCATGCTCGTCGCTCCCCGCGGCGGGGCCGACGAAGCGGGCATGCGTCGGGCGCTCGACCTCGCCCGGACCTGCTTTCGCGTCGACCTCGCGCTCCGCCCGGAGGGACGGGCAGGGCCGCTCGTCCGCAGTGTCGCCGCCTACGTCTCCTACTGGCAACGCTGGGCCCTGCCGTGGGAGTTCCAGGCGCTCCTGAAGGGCCGTCCCGTCGCCGGCGACCCGGAGCTCGGACACGCATTCGCGAGCGCGGCCGACGAAGCGCTCTGGGGAAGGACCTGGGGCGCGGACGAGCTCCGCCAGCTCCGCTCCCTGAAGGCCCGAACCGAGGAGTCCCTCGCGCGGCGAGGGCTCGAGGGGCGCGAAGTCAAGCGTGGCCGCGGTGGGATCCGCGACATCGAGTTCTCGGTGCAGCTGCTCCAGCTGGTCCACGGCCGCTACGACCCGGCACTGCGCTGCCGGGGGACCCTCGCTGCGCTGGCCGAGCTCGACCGCGCCGGTTACGTCGCGGCCGACGACGCAGCGGCACTCGTGTCCGACTATCGCTTCCTCCGGACCGTCGAGCACCGCCTCCAGCTGGAAGAGCTCACACAGACCCACGTCGTCCCCGAGGACCCGGAGGCGCTCTCCCGCCTGGCACGCGGGCTTGCGGCGTTCGGTCGCCACGACGAGACCAGCCACCACGACGGCTCGCCCGATTCCCTCGCAGCGGGCCGCGATGGGGCCGCCGCGCGAGGGACTCCTCGG
>JAJYGM010000680.1 GCA_021785095.1 Actinomycetes bacterium | reverse complement strand
CTGCTGCTGGTTGACCGCCTCGCGCAGCGGCCAGTCGCCCTTCGGCTTGCCGGTCGGCGTCCAGTACAGGTCGTACTCGGTGCGGGCGCGGTCGAACAGCGTCGTCTCGACCGGACCCTCCGGCACAGTCCCGGCCGCGCGGTCCAGCGCCTGGCCCAGCGAGCCCGAGGCAGCCTCGCCCAGCGCCGCCTGGCCCAGCCCCTCGCCCTGTCTGATGCGGAGCGCCTTCCACAGGGCCGCGTCCATCGTCTCGGCGAGGATCTGCTCGACCCGCTCGTGGGCCTGGCGGCCGGTCAGGCTCTCGGGCCGCGGCCGGGTGATCTGGAGCACGGTCTCGCTCGCGCGCAGGAACCGCTTGCGGTACGTGAACGCGTAGGGCCCGGTCTCGACGTCCGCCTCGACCTCCGGGCCCGCGTCGCGGTCCACGGGCTTGACCGCCTTCACCTCGGCCTTGGTCGTGGAGTCGAGCTGGCTGAACAGCAGGTCCAGCGCCTCGGCCATCGACGACTTGCCGACCTCGTTGGGCCCGATGACCACGGTCACGCCGTCGCGGGCGAACGACACCTCCCGGTCCTCGACGCCCCGGAAGTTGCGAAGCCGGATCCGCAGAAGCCTCACGACGCCGCTCCCGCCGCGGAGGCGAAGCGCACCAGGAGCGCGAGGGCGTCACGCGCCGTGTCAGCCTCCGGGCCCGTGCCGGACGCGTCGGCCCGCAGCCTCGCCAGCGCCTCCGCCGCGAACCCCGAGAGCCGCAGGTCCCCGAAGTCGTCGTCGTCCGGGCGCACGACCAGCTCCGTGTGCCGCTCCCACTGCTCGATGGCGGCGAACAGGTCGCCGTGGTGCTCGAGGAGCGCCTCGAGACGGGCGTTGGCCGAGAGCGACACCGTGCCGACCAGCGTGAGCTTGACGATCGTGCGGTCCTTGGGGGCCAGACGGTCGAGCCAGTCCGCCAACGCGTCGAGCCCGTGCTCCCCGTCGAGGTCGAACCGCTCGCGAGCGAACCGCCAGAGGCCGGTGTGGTGCTTGGTGACCTCGCACCGACCATCGTCGCGCAGCTCGACCAGGAGCGCGTTGCCCGCATCGAGCTCGTCGTAGTCCGTGGGCTCCGGCGCCCCGGCGTACCAGATCCGGCCCGACGACCCGACGCTCGTGGTGGAGTGCCGGTCGCCCAGCGCGAGGTATGCGATGCGGCCCTCCGCGAGTGCGCGCTCGGCCGACGCCACCCGGATCGCGGCGGGGTTGTCGAGCGCGATCAGGTCGTCGGTGGCGCCGTGGGCGACGAGCACCCGCCGCACGCCCGGCGCGGGGGCGAGCGCCTCGCACGCCGCCGCGACGAGGTCCGTGAGCGGCCGCTTCGAGAACCAGGGCGCGCCGACCACCTCGACGCCCGGTGCGCCGGGGACCGCGTGCGGCGTCGCGTCCTCCAGCACGGTGACGTGGGAGGGCCGGCCAGCCGAGAACGTGGGCGCCCGGAAGATGGACCCGGCGTCGAGCGGGTCGTGATTCCCCGGCAGCAGGAACACCGGCACGGGCACCGACCCGAGCGCGTCGAGCGCGCGGCGCACGGTCTGCGGCGAGACCTGGTTGGTCTCGAAGACGTCTCCGGAGACGACGATGAACGAGGCGCCGGTCTCGCCCGCCAGCCGGCCGAGCGTCCGGATCGCGTCGATCCGCGCCTGGGAGAACCTCGCCTGCGCCTCGCCCGACAGGAAGTGGCGGGTCATGCCCAGCTGCCAGTCCGCACTGTGGAGGAAGCGCACGCTCACGCGGCGGCTCCCGTACCAGCGCCCCTCGCGCGGGTCCCTGCCATGCACACCTCCGCCGGCCGTCAGGCGCGCCCATCGGCAACGCTACCGCCGACCCTACCCTATCGCACCCGCCTGCCCGTGCGGGGTTGCCGACAGGCCCTCGGGCACGCGGCCAGCACCACCCGCCGGCCTCACATCCTCGAGATGCCGAGCCCGTCGATGAACACCCTGCGCCCAGACGATGACACCTTGACTGTCACAGTCCCGGAGCGGATCGAGGTGAACTTCGCCACGGTGAAGATCCGGCGGTTGATCGTGGTGGCCGAGTAGAGGCTGATCGACCGGAGCAGGGTCGAGCCCAGGTACACGCGGACCGTGCCGCAGGCGGGGCAGCTCGTCGCGACGAGGACGATCCGCTTGGCGCGGACCGAGGTTCGGACCGCCCTGGCGCCATAGGCGGAGGAGCCGCTCCAAGTGCTGCGGAAGTACGTCGATCCGGTGCCCCCGTACCAGCGCCCCGACCGGGAGAGACTGCGGTCGTCGAGCGGCGTCGTGGTGCAGCGCTCCGACGACCACGGGCCCGCGTAGCCCCCCTGGTCGACGGCACGGGAGCTGAAGCAGTACGTGGAGCCGGCGGCCGGGATGAACGTCGCCGACGTGGCGGTCGTGTCGCGCCAGAGGGCCGTGCTGCCGAACGAGCCGTTCCAGGCAGCCCTGCGGAACCGGACCTGATAGCTGGTGATGCCGTAGGTCCCCGGAGCGCCGGTCCAGGCGAGGGTGAACGATCTGCCGATGGTCCAGTACGGCAGGCCGATGACGGATGCCACGGCGAGCGTCGGCGTGGTGGCCGAGCCCGACGGCGCTGATCGCAGGCCCGTCCCCGCCGCATTGGTGGCGAACACGCGCACCACGACCGTCATGCCGTTGCCCAGGCCGGTGATGGCGC
>JAJYGM010000081.1 GCA_021785095.1 Actinomycetes bacterium | reverse complement strand
GAGATCCTCTTCGAACCCGAGGGCCTCGAGCCGGCCCTGCCAGGACGCCTCCGAGGCGAAGACCACACGATGCCCGCGCGCACGGAGCACCGCGCCGATGCCGATGCAGTTGTTGGTGGGGCCGTAGGCGCTCTCGGGCATGAAGAGCACCGTCGAAGCACGCGACATCCCCGAGAACGTAGCCGTCGCGCGCGGGGCCGCAGCGTTCGCCGGGACGCCGGCGAAGGGCGCTCAGCCCGCGCCCGTCACCGCCGTGGCCGCGGCCCGGGTCGCCGAGGCACGAACCAGGTACCAGGTCCCGCCGAAGGAGACGACCCCCTCGCCGTTGGTCTGCCGGGGCCCGGTGTCTCCGGCGTAGGTGTAGAGCCGGTAGCCGTTGTAGGTGACCTGTCGTTCGCCGTCTCTCGCGACGAGCCCGAGCGTGCCGGCAGCGGCCGGCACCGCGTGCACCGTTCGTACCGACGATCCGACGACGAGCGGCGGCCAGAGTGAGAGGCAACCGCCACTGCAGCTAACCTGTACGTCTCCGGCTCCACGCAGCAGGTACAGCGTGTCGCCGCGCGCGGTCGTGAGGACCGCTCCGTAGCGGGGGAGCCGGGCGACGCTGACGGCGTTCTCGCCCGCCGCGCCGGCGCCGCCTCGAGGTGAGGCCTGCGCGAGCTCCACGGCGAACGCCGCCAGAGCGGCGAGCGCGACCGGCAGCACCACCGCGCCAGGCGTGAGCGCGAGAAAAGGCCTGCGACGTCGGGGTGCCGCCGAAGCCGCGGCACCGGCCAAGGCGAGGACCGAGAACGCCGCGATGTCGATCAACCCGGCGGCGATGCCCGCGTCCGTGACCACCTCGTGGAAGCCGAAGAGCCCCACGCCGAGGCTGAGCAGGTAGCCGCCGAGGGTGGCCAACGAGAACAGTGCCGCGCCGAGGGACACGACGGGAAGGGGGGTCGCCGACACGGCGAGCGCCAGGGCGAAGGCGGTCGCGGCCTGCAGCAGGAAGAGCGGCCCGATCGTCGGGATCCGGCCGTACCCTCCGCCGAGGTTCAGCTCCAGGTGCTCGATGCCGGAGGCGACGAGGAGCAGCGCGCCGACGAGCCGGAGCGCGAGCCCCCGAGAACGCTGCTGGGCTCCGGTTCGACGGCCGCCTTCGCTCCGCGAGAGCAGCCGTCGCGGCGCCGGGAGGCCGGGCATTGCCCAGTCCTATCGCTTGATCGACCGGAGGTGTGCGCGGGACCTTCATGTGGGGCTGGCACCGCACACCCGAGCACGGCGCTCTGCAGCTCCTCGGGGTCGAGCGTGCTCTGCGTGCCGCCGCCGCACTCGGGGCATGTGGTGACGTGGCGCCAGGACTGGATCCGCCTGGTCCGCTCGGGGTTGAGCGCGACGGTGAACGATTCCGACGCACGGTCGATGTCGAGGGCGTAGTAGGGGCGCCATGGAGTGATCGCGTCCTGCGACGTCAGGCCGAGCCCTTTCATCACCCTGCGGAAGCGCATGCGCTGCGTGTCGAAGATCCAGGTGCTCGTGCACGACTCGACGAGGATGGTGGCCTCGGGTGCGATCGTCGTCATGTCACCAGGATGCACCGGGGACGTGGGGGCATGAGGGGCGGGAGATTGGCGTTGTGTGACGATCCACGTCGAGGTGCCCCACCACGCCGGTGCCGAGAAGAGGCGGCGACCTTTCCCCCAGGGCGTTCCCCCAGGGCGTTCCCCCAGGGCGTTCCCTGCGAGGGCGTTCCCGGCCAGGGTGCTCCCCGCGAGGGCTAGGGTTGCGCCGGAGCGCCGGGAAGGCTGGTCGGCACGAGAGTCCCGCATCGTCTTGCCGCCAGAGGTCCACGTGCGTCCTTCCGCCCTTCTCCGTCGCAACCCGCCAACGGGGGCTCGTCGCGGCGTGGGCTCGGCCCGCCGGCAGGCGCCGCGGTGACCACGACCCTCTCTGCGCTGCTCTTCTTCGCCGGCGCGGCGCTGAGCCTCACGTCGAGCTGGGTCGTGGTCTCGCGGATCGAGCGAGTGGGGAGCCGGCTCGGGGCGTCCGAGGCGCTCCTCGGCGTCGTCTCTGCACTCGCCGCGAACGCGCCAGAGGTGACGTCGTCGGTGAGCGCCCTCCTGGAGCATCGAGGCGCGCTCGGCACCGGGGTCGTGATCGGGTCGAACGTGTTCAACCTCGCCGCGCTCCTCGGTCTCGGGAGCATCGTCGGCGGTGTGATCGCGCTCCATCGCAGGGTCGTGGTGTTCCAAGGAGCGATTGCGATGTGGGTCGCGGCGGTCTGCCTGGTGACCGTCGCCGATCTCGTGCCCGCGGTGGTCGGGCTCCTCCTCGCGTTGGCCGCGCTCGTTCCCTATGGAGCGGTCGTCGCGCTCGACCGCTCGCGCTGGTGGCGACGCCCGAGCCCGTCGGACCTGCGTCGTTGGCTCGCGCGTGCGATCGCCGAGGAGGAGCTCGAGCTGAGCGCGTCCATCCACCCGGCTCGCGGACGCGCACGTGATGTCGTCGTGGGTGCCGGGGCGCTCGTCGTGGTGGTGGTGGCGAGCGTGGCCATGGAGCGCGGGGCGTCGCAGCTCGGAGTGCGCCTCGCCGTACCGGGGATCATCGTCGGTGGGCTCGTGCTCGCTGCGGTGACGAGCCTTCCCAACGCGGTGGCGGCCGTCTATTGGGCGAAGCGGGGGAGGGGAGTGGCGTTGCTGAGCACGGGATTGA
>JAJYGM010000741.1 GCA_021785095.1 Actinomycetes bacterium | reverse complement strand
GGGATCTCATCGGCCAGGAACGCCCCCGTCTGGTAGCACGCGTGGTGGATGCTGCGGTAGCCCTCGCGCCCGAGCCGGATGAAGTCGTAGTACTGGGCGATGACCTGACCGGCGGGGCGGGAGAAGTTCAGGTGGAAGTCCGGCATGTCGCCGCCCAGATAGTTGACGTGGAAGATCAGCTCCTCGGGGAGCTCTCGCTCGTCGCGCCAGACGACCCAGCCCGCGCCCAGCGGCGCGAGGCCGAACTTGTGCCCGGACGCGTTGATCGACTTGACCCTCGGGAGCCGGAAGTCGAAGAGCACGTCGGGGGCGCAGAACGGAGCGAGGAAGCCCCCGCTCGCTCCGTCGACGTGGATGTCCACGTCGATTCCGGTCTGCGCCTCGAGCTCGTCCAGGCGGCTCGCCAGGGCAGCGACCGGCTCGTACCTGCCGGTGTAGGTCACGCCGAGAGTCGGCACGACGAAGATCGTGTTCTCGTCCACGCGTGACGCCATCTCGTCGGGAGTCAGGTCGTAGCGGCCCGGCGCCATCGGCATTTCTCGAAGCTCGATGTCCCAGTAGCGCGCGAATTTGTGCCACACGACCTGTACCGGCCCGCACACCATGTTCGGGTGGTCCGCCGGCTTCCCTTCCTTCTTCCTCTTGGCCCGCCAGCGCCTGAGGGCCGCCATGCCGGCGAGCATCGCGGCCTCGGACGAGCCGATGGTCGAGGTCCCTATGGCGTCCGCAGCATCGGGCGCGTGCCACAGGTCGGCGACCATGTGGACGCAGCGGCGCTCGATCTCGGCAGACTGGGGGTACTCGTCCTGGTCGATCAGGTTCTTGTCGATGGCCAGGTCCATCAGTGCGTGGACCTGGGGTTCCTCCCAGGTCTGGCAGAACGTGGCCAGGTTCTGCCGGGCGTTGCCGTCGAGGAGCAGCTCGTCGCGGACCACCTGGAAAGCGATGTCAGGGTGGGTCTGCGCGCTCGGGAACCGGTACTTGGGAAGCTCGTGGGCGAGCTCTACAGACGCGAATATGCACTCCGAGAGCTGGTCCCGGATCGTCTTGCGGCTGTGAAGGGGCATTGCGGATCCTCCATCTCGACAGGCGCCATTCCTACTCGGCCTGCCGCCCGCTCGTCGGTCGCCCGCTCGGCCCTGCCGGGCCTAACCGACGGAGGCGGGCGGCGCCAAGCGATCGATGAGCTCCCAGAGCTCGTCGACGTGGCGTTGCTCAGTCCACGTGCCGCCGATGGCGCAGCGGATCGTGAAGCGGTCGCGCAAGACGGTATGGCTGAGGAGGACTCGCTTGGTCTCGTTCAGGTCGCGAAGGAGCCGCTCGGTCGCAGCGTCACCTGCCACGTGGGCGAAGCACACCAGGTCGAGTGCCGGCGGGGCGCAGAAGAGGAACCGGTCGTCGGCATCGAGGCGCTCGCAAAGCTTCTCGGCGAGGTCGAGGTGGTTGCGCAGGTGGCGTCGGAGCCCCTTGGCGCCATACGTGCGCAGCACGAACCAGAGCTTGAGGGCACGGAATCGCCGTCCGAGTGGCACCTGCCAGTCCCGGTAGTCAACCACCGAGCCGGTGGCGGTGGCGGGGTTCCGGAGGTACTCGGGGGTGACCGACAGGGCGTCGGTGAGCGCGCTCCGGTCACGCACGTAGAAGCAGGTGCAGTCAAAGTTCGTCAGCAGCCACTTGTGCGGGTTGAAGGCGTAGCTGTCGGCGAGCTCGAGGCCGTCGTGGAAGGCGCGCAGCTCGGGGCAGATGGCGGCTGAGCCCGCCATGGCGGCGTCGACGTGCAGCCAGAGGCCCTCTCGCGCACAGATCGAGCCCACCTGCTTCAGCGGGTCGAAGGCCAGGGAGGAGGTCGTCCCCGACGTGGCGAGCACGAAGAAGGGGACGAGGCCCGCAGCGCGGTCCTCTGCCACCATGCGTGAGAGCGCCGATGGGTCCATCGAGAAGTCTTCGCGCACTGGGACGCTGCGCAACTGATGGGGCGCGAATCCGGCGATCTTCGCCCCCTTCGGGAGTGACGAGTGCGCTTCGGAGGTTCCGTACATGGTGAGCCGATCGAGCGTCGTGGCTCGCAGGGCGCGCTCGCGGGCTGCGACAATTGCGCACAGCGTCGCCGAGGACGCGGAGTCCTCGATGGCGCCGCCGCCCCCAGTGGTGAAGCGGAAGTGCTCAGGAAGCCCGAGGAGCTCGACCAGCCAGTCGAGGACCACCATCTCGACCTCGGTGCACGCGGGGCTCGTCGACCACAGCATGCCGTTCACCGCGAGTGCCGCGGACACCAGCTCGCCGAGCACCGAAGGCGGCGATGAGCTGCCCGGGAAGTACGCGAAGAAGCCAGGTGCCTGCCAGTGGGTGAGCCCGGGCACGACGACGCGGTCCAAGTCGGCGAGGATGGCATCGAAGGGCTCGGGCTCCTCGGGCGCGTGGAGAGGGAGCCGCGCGGCGATGTCGCCAGGTGCCACTGACGACGAGACCGCGACGGTCCCGAGGCTCTCGAGATAGCCCGCGACCCATTCGAGCACTGACGCCCCGTTCGCCCTCAAGTCGGCCGAGGTGACCACGGGGGATTCGGAGACGTCGCCCATCGGCCGAGTGTAGGACGCTCCAGGAGCCAGGCTCGGCGCTGACCAGGGGCGTGGGCGGCTGGGTGCCGATTCTCGTCCACGGCGACGCCAAGACGCCAAGACGCCAAGACGCCAA
>JAJYGM010000639.1 GCA_021785095.1 Actinomycetes bacterium | reverse complement strand
CCGCTACCGGCCGCTCACCCGCCAGGGGTAGCCGGCAACGGGGTACGCGCGCCGGGAGCGAGGTCGGGCCGGGCAGGGGATGTGGCCGGCCTCTCGGTCCGGCCCCCGGGCTCGGATGCGGCCGGCGACGAGGTACGGCCCGGCGGTGCGGTATCAATGAGTTCGAGGAGACCTTCATGAGATACGTCGTCACCGGGAGCCATGGCCTGATCGGCAGCTCGCTCGTCGCTTCGCTCGAAGCGGACGGTCACGAGGTGCTGCGCCTGGTCCGCTCGCCCGACCCCACTCCGGGCCCTTCCTCTCCACCCTCCCCCGCCGCCGGGGCCGCGGCCGCCGCAACGACCGCACCCTGGGATCCGCTCGCTGGTCGCCTCGACCCGGGGGTGCTCGTCGGTGTGGACGGGGTCGTGCACCTTGCGGGAGCAGGAATCGCCGACAAGCGGTGGAACCCGGCGCGCAAGCGCGAGATCCGGGACTCCCGCGTGCTCGGGACGCGCACGATCGTCGACGCGATGCGCAAGGCCGACTCGCCCCCGGCCGTGCTGGTGAGCGGGTCCGCCATCGGCTTCTACGGCGACCGGGGGGACGAGGAGCTCGACGAGACCACCCCGAGGGGTGGTGGCTTCCTCGCCCGGGTCTGCGAGGAGTGGGAAGCCGAGGCCAGGCGGGCCGACGAGATCGGCGTCCGGGTGGTGACGGCACGCACCGGCATCGTCCAGAGTCCCGCTGGCGGGGCGCTCGGTCGCCAGCTCCCGCTGTTCCGCGTGGGCGCCGGCGGGCGGCTCGGATCCGGCAACCAATGGCAGAGCTGGATCACCCTCGAGGACGAGGTGGCGGCGCTGCGCTTCGCCCTCGAGTCCGACCAGCTGGACGGACCGGTGAACCTGACCGCACCCCACCCCGTCACGAACGCGGACTACACCAAGGCACTCGCGAAGGTCCTCGGCCGCCCGGCGCTGTTCGCCGTGCCGAAGGTCGCGCTCGACCTCGCGCTCGGCGCGGAGCTGGTCGGGGAGGCACTCCTCGCGAGCCAACGGGTGCTGCCCCGCCGGCTCGAGACCGCCGGTTTCGCGTTCGCCTCGCCGGAGCTCGCCCCTGCGCTGGCCGTCCTCCTGGGACGGGCATGACTCCGCCCTCGCCCGGCGACGAGCCCCCGCTGCGCGCCAATGGCCCCGCAGGCCCCCCAGACCCCTCCTCGATCGAGACGGCGGCACGGTCCGACGAGCCGTTGGCCGGCGCCGCCCCGACCGGCGCCCCGGTCACGGCCGAGGTGGACGTGGCGATCGTGGGCGCCGGGCCGGCGGGCGCTGCGGCGGCCATCGAGCTCGCTCGTGCCGGGAGGGAGGTCCTCCTGCTCGACAAGGCGAGCTTCCCTCGCGACAAGTGCTGCGGGGACGGTCTGACGGCGGGCGCGCTCCGGCGGCTCGAGGCGCTGGAGCTGGACCCGGCGACGATCCCCTCCTTCCTGACCCTCTCCGGCTTCGCCGTGCGCTCGCCCTCGGGACGGGTGGCGCGCCTCCCCCTCCCCGGTACCGGGACCTATGCCGCCGTGGCGAGGAGGGCCGACCTCGACGCGAGCCTCGTCGCTCGTGCCGTCGAGGAAGGAGCGATCCTCCGGGAGCGCTGCGCCGTCACCGGCGCTGCTACGAGCGGGGACGGCGTGCGCCTCGGCCTGGAGGGGGGCACTGCCGTGCAGGCTCGCTACGTCCTCGGGGCGGACGGCGCATGGTCGCCGCTGCGGCGTGCGCTCGGGGTCGCTGACGAGCCCGGCTACCTCGGTGAGTGGTACGCGTTCCGCCGGTACTACCGGGAGACCGGACCGGCGGCGTCGGATCTCTGGGTCTTCTTCGAACCCGAGCTCCTCCCGGGTTACGCCTGGTCCTTTCCCCTTCCGGACCGCCAAGCGAACGTCGGCTTCGGGTACCTCCGGGCGCCGGGGCTGCGCGCTGCGACGATGGCGAAGTCCTGGGAGTGGCTGCTCGCCCGGTCCCACGTCGCCGAGGTCCTCGGCGACGACGCGCAGCCCGACGGCCGGGACAAGGCGTGGCCGATCCCAGCCCGGCTCGGGCGGAGCGCGCTCTCCGCGCTCGGCGGGCGGGTTCTGTTCATCGGGGACGCCGCACGAGCGACCGACCCGCTCACGGGCGAGGGGATCGGCCAGGCGCTCGAGACGGCGAGCATGGCCGCGGAGTCAGTGCTGGTCGCGGGACCGACCCGGCCGGAGGTCGCGTCTGCCCGTTACGAACGTTCCCTCCAGCGCGGCCTGGCGCTCGACAACCGCTTCGCAGGCGTCCTCTCCCACCTCCTGCGCACCCCGGCTCGCGCCCGCGCGGCAGTGCGGATCGGCGCCACGTCGGCAGGGCTGCGGAGAGCCGTCGGCCGCTGGGCCTTCGAGGACTACCCACGGGCGTTGTTCGGGACTCCGGCCCGCTGGCGCCCCGGCTCGTTCCGACCGCCGCCCCCCTACGGGCCGACCTGCCAGGGAGCCACCGGAGCCGACCCAGCGCCGGGCGCTGCCCGGGGCGCCGCGACCGACCGGGTGGCGCGACTCCCTCGAGGGACGGCGCCTCGGGCTGGAGGGCCGGCCCCTCAGGTCGTGGCGAGGCCGACCGGGCAGGAGACGCCGGTCCCACCGAGCCCGCAGTAACCACCGGGGTTCGCCGCGAGGTACTGCTGGTGGTAGTCCTCGGCGTAGT
>JAJYGM010000471.1 GCA_021785095.1 Actinomycetes bacterium | reverse complement strand
CACGGCGTGGATGGAGGCCGCGACCCACCCCTCGGTCGCGGAGGTCGAAGGCTTCCGGATCGTCGATCGGACAGAAGCCGGCGACCGTCCACATCCGATGCGCGGGCGGAACGGCGAGGCCGTCGCCGAGCGGCTCCGCCAGTGCTCGCTCTACGATCCGTCACTCGACCTCGCCGTCGAGGACGTCGAGGGCGGAGTCGCAGGCTACGCGTTGTTCTGGTTCGACCCCCGCACCCTGGTCGGCCTGGTCGAACCGATGCGCGTGGAGGACGCGTGCCAGCGTCGCGGTCTCGGGCGCGTGCTGTTGACGGGCGGACTGGATCGCCTCGCCCGAAGGGGGGCGCAACGACTGAAGGTCGGCTTCTCGAGCGACATCGCCCGCGCGCTGTACCTCGGTGCAGGCTTCGTGCAGACGTCGGTCGACCGGACGTTCGTCCGACCGGCGCCGGGTGGGACAGCCACCGAACCGGGCTGCTGACACCCACGCGCTGGAGCCGCCGGCCCGCTCCGCTCCAGGCGAACGGCCTGGTGGCGATCCGGACGAGCTCCCCGTCGATCCCGAGTCGCCCTGTGGGGAACTCGACGACCTGGGGGCGATCCGCGGGGGCTACCCGTCGATCCCGAGTCGTTCCGCGAGGAACTCGATGGCGCGGGGGTAGGCGTCCAGGCGGTTCGCGAGCTTCGCGAGCCCGTGTCCCTCGTCGGCGTAGACCAGGAGCTCGCACGGCACGCCCCGCGTGCGCAGCGAGGCGACGAGCTGCTCCGCCTCCGAGAGCGGGACGCGGGGGTCGTTGGCCCCATGGATCACGAACAGGGGTGCCCGGATCGCGTCGACGCGCCGGAGGGGGGAGGCCGCCGCCAGTACCTCCCGGTGCGCAGCCAGCGAGCCGTACTCGCGCTCACGCGCCGCGCGGCGGTAGGGCGACGTGTTCTCGAGGAAGGTGACCAGGTCGGAGATCCCGACGATGTCGACGCCCGCCGCCCATCGCTCGGGCTGGAAGGCGAGCCCGGCCAGCACCATGTAGCCGCCGTAGGAGCCCCCCCAGAGCGCAGCCCGATCCGGGTCCAGGCCGACGCTCGGAAGCCACTCGTGGATCGCGCCGAGGTCGGCCACGCTGTCGAGGCGGCGCTCGACGTCGTCGAGACCGGCGAAGCGCTTCCCGTAGCCCGTCGAGCCGCGAACGTTCGGGACGGCCACGGCGAAACCAGCCTGTGCCAGCGCCTGCACGGTCGGGTCGAAGCCCCGTACCGCCTGGCCCTCCGGGCCGCCGTGGACCACGAGGACCACCGGTGGGCGGCCACTCGGCGAATTCGCCCCCGTCGCACCCGCCGCCCCGGGCGCGCTGCGAGACGTCGCAGGACGGTAGAGGTACACCGAGATCTCCTCCCCGTCGAAGCTCGGCAACCGATGGAGCTCGGGCACGATCCCCTCGACGCCACTCGGCCATCCGGGGCTGTGCGTGAGGCGCGCCAGCGAACCGGTCTCCCGCTCGAAGCGCCAGATCTCCGCCGGGCCCTGCGGGCTCGTCCAGCTGAACGTGACGGTGCGGCCGCCGGGAGCGACGCGCGGCTCGGGCAGCCCGTGCGCGTGGGCCATCGCTCCTGGCAGTGGCAGCGGGAGCTCGGCGAGGTCAGTGCCGCTCGAGACGTCGACCAGCCAGGCGCGGCTCTGGCCGTCGTCGTTCGCGACCACGAGGAGCGTCGAGCCGTCCGGGCTCGCGAAACCTGCGAGGTCGAACGGCCCGTCCCGGAGCACCGTCGCGCTCGGCTTCGTGACGGCGGGGGCGAGCGACCCGTCCGTGTCGAGGTCGTGACGCACGAGGGCGGTGAGGTCCCGTCCGACGTTCGAGGACGCGACGAAGGAGGTGGGGGAGAGCCACGCAGGGGGACCGACCTCGGCGGCCTCGTCGTCGTGCGCCTCCACCACCGCGACCTCGCCCGTCTCGAGGTCCACCAGCAGCAGGTCGAGATCGAGTGCACGCTGGCCGAGGCGGTGGAACGCCAGGTAGCGGTCGTCTGGGGAGAACCCCGACGACGGCGCGCAGTAGCCCCCACCGTCGTAGTAGCAGCGCTCAGACCCCGTATCGAGGTCGCGGACGACCAGGTCGAAGTCGATCCGGTTGCGCCGGTTCGTGAGGAACGCGACGAGGCGGCCGTCGTGGCTCACCCCGGCGAGCTGGTGCATGGCGGCCTGGTCGACGGCGATCGGTCGGAGCTTGGTCGTCTCGCCGAGAGGCGGGTCGTCCAGGTCCGCCAGGTAGAGCTGGTGGCACTCGTTGCCGCCGGTGTCCATCGACACGACGACCTCGTGGTGGCCGGGTCGGTAGGCGCCGGACGCCGGCTCGGCGAAGTCCGTGATCGGACGGAGGGAGGTTGCGCCCGGGGCGAGCTCGAACAGCTGCATCGTCCCGCTCAGGTTCGAGTCGACGAGCAGGTTGCCGTCGGCGTCGGCGTCGAGCGCGACGGCCGAGCGGGCCTCGAGGAGGGACTTGACGAGCTCGTGGCGGTCCATGGGGTCAGGCTACCCGGGCGCCCGACGGGGCTCAGGGCCCGAGCGGGCTCAGGGCGCGGCCCCCCGGTCGGTCCCCACGAGCCCAGTCGGTCCCCACGGGCCACGAGCCCAGTCGGTCGCTGCCCGCTGGCTCAGTCGGTGACCTCGATGCGGACGCGCTTGTTGCCCTTCCCCTTGCTCTCGGTCTT
>JAJYGM010000572.1 GCA_021785095.1 Actinomycetes bacterium | reverse complement strand
TTGGCGTAGGGGAGCCCCCCCGCGGGGGTCCCCCCGACCGGGGGCGCGTTCCACGTGTACCAGATGCGCTCGGCGAGCAGCACGACCGGACGCCCCCCGGGCACGTCGTTGGAGAGCCACTCGACCGTGCGGGCCGCAAGCGATGCGCTGCCGGGAGCGGCAAGGGCGCTTGCGTAGGACCACGTGGCCCGAAGAAGGAGAACGGCGAGCGCCGCGAGCACGACCGTTCGCGCCAGCCGCGCGGGGCGGGGGAGGGACCGTCCCTGGCGCATGAACCAGATCACCCAGCGAATCCCAGCACCGATCCCCGGGCGCCGGCGCGAGCGGCCCGGTCGGGACGGCGCGGCGCGTTCGGGAGGCGTGCCCGCGCCGCTATCTGGCCGCAAGGTAGACACCGCCTCCGTACACGGCGAGCCATGCGACCGCAAGGGACTGCAGCGCTCGGTCGCCGAGGAAGACGTCCTCGGGAGTCCCGCCGAGCCCCGCGTCCAGGAGCAGCCCGTACCGCAGGACGGCCAGTACGAACGGGACGCTCGAGAGCGCGACGAGCACGCGAACGGTGTGGGGGTGGAACGACAGCACCCACAGGCAGTAGGCGGCGATCGTCAGCGTCGAGGCCATCGTCCACACGTACCGCAGGTACGGACGGGTGTAGGCGGGCAGGCGCGCGGGCGGGCCGCCGGACCCGGCGGCCGGCCGGCTCCCGGCCTCCTGGTAGCGCTTCCCCGCGACGACGAAGAGGGAGCCGAACGAGGTGAGCAGGAGGAACCACCGGGAGCTCGAGATCCCGGTCGCCACGCCGCCGGCGATCGCACGCAGGAGGAACCCGCTCGCGACCGCCGCGATGTCGATCACCGCGATGCGCTTGAGCACGAGCGAGTAGGAGAGCGCAAGGACCGCGAACGCGCCGAGGACGAGCAGGAAGCGGGGGCCGAGCCACCAGCCGGCCGCCGTCGCGATCCCGAGCAGGCCGATCGCCGCGCCGAGGGCGACCCCGGGAGACAGCCGTCCCTCCGCCACGGGACGCCGCCGCCTGGTGGGGTGGAGCCGGTCGGCCGGCGCATCGATCACGTCGTTCACGAGGTACATGGAGCTCGACGCGAGGCAGAACGCGCCGAGCGCCACGCTCGACCGTTGAAGGACCGGCGCGCGGGCGATGACGCCGCCGGCGCCCGGCGCGGCGAGCACGAGGAGGTTCTTCAGCCACTGCCTCGGACGCATCGCCTGGATGAGCGCCGTCACGACCCCGAGACGTGCGGCGGCGGGGGCCGCTCGCGTGCCGAGAGGCCCGGCGGCGGAAGCTCCCCGGGGATGTCGTTGCCTACCTGCCTCGCGCACGCGCCCCACTCGTCGTCACGGTCCTGCCCCAGAACGTAGGTGAGCGCCGATGAGAGGACGATGAGAGCCCTCCCGGCCGTGGCCGTGGCCTGACCCCCGCCCTGACCCGCACCGACCCGCCGGCCCTCAGGGAGGCCCCGGGCCGTTCCCCGGGCCGAGGTGCAGGAACGCCCTTGCGACCGCGACCTGCGGCCTGCTCGCGGTGTTGAAGTAGAAGAAGAAGCCGGCCGCGCCCGCGGCGAGCGCGGCGCTCGCCGCGGCCCGGAGCTCCGTTACGGTGGGGACCCCGTAGCCGTTCCACGCCGGGGCACACCGCTGCGTCGACAGGCCCGCGAAGATCGGACCGGCGTAGCCGGCCGCTCGCACGGCGACGATGCTGACCCGGAGGAACCCGGCGTACCGGCTGGCGTGGCCGGGCCGCGAGCGCCCGCACTCGAACCCCTGCGCCTGGATCTCGAAGGCATCCGGACGGGTTGCGGCGAGCTTCCCGGCCGCGTTGCAGTAGACCCAGCGGGCCCAGACCCCGGTGCCGGGGTGCCGCACCCCGTGGCACAGGCCGGTGCCCGGCTGCAGCACCAGGCTGGGGCTCGGGAAGAGCATGACCTTCAGGCCGCGCCGGTGCGCCAGCGCGATGAAGAGCCTCGCGTACCGGACGGGGTGGAGCCGGTCCCTGCGCGGGGTGAGGTACCAGCGCTCCGGGTCGTACATCACCCAGGATCCCGGGAGGAGCGAGCGCACGTGGCGGCGGAACGACGCGTACGATGTGTAGGCGGCGACGGGCGTCGCACGCCGAGGCACGATGCCGTTCCCGACGCCGTTGTAGGCGTTCGTGCCCCACACCCCCGGGCCGGCCAGCGTCCCCGGGTTCCCGAGCCAGCCGAGCTCGGCGGCCGGGAGCACCCACATCGGCCTCACGACGGCGCGGGGGGCCGGGGGCCGGTTCGGGGCGCCCCGGACGGCCATGGCGAACATCGGGACCGCGACGAGGGATGCGATCAGGATGCCCGTCGCCCTGCCGCGCCTCGTGCCCACGATCCCTCCTCGCGTTCCGCGGCCGGTCGCAGCGTCGCCGCCGACCCGCCGTTGCGGTATGCGGCTGTTCCCCGATCCGCATGCAGACCGTAGGCGGGGGCCGGTGAGAGGAGGGTGAGAGCGCCCGGCGGTGCGGGGCCATGGGCGCTGCGGTGGCCCCCGGACGCCCCCGCTACCCCTTCGGCCTCGGGTAGCGCACCGGCAGGATCACCGGCGGCCTGGGCGGCTGGTCGAAGTTGAAGTCGTTCACGAGGTTGCCGAGGATCGCCGCGTTCTCGCGCACGTCCGGCCGCGGGTCCGGGCGCCCGTCGGTCGCAGGGTTCAGCCTCGC
>JAJYGM010000631.1 GCA_021785095.1 Actinomycetes bacterium | reverse complement strand
CTGCCGTCCGGTGCAGTCGTCGTCAACAAGTCGACCGTGCCGGTGGGCTCGGCCGGGCGGGTGCGCGAGCAGTTCGGTCGCGCGGACCTCGAGGTGGTCTCGAACCCGGAGTTCCTCCGCGAGGGTCACGCCATCCAGGACTTCCTGCACCCCGCTCGTATCGTCGTCGGCGCCGACCACCCCGACCATGCTTCCCGCGTGCTCTCGCTCTTCACCGGTATCGACGCGCCCCGGATCGTCGCGGATCCGGCGAGTGCCGAGACGATCAAGTACGCGGCGAACGCCTTCCTGGCGACGAAGGTGAGCTTTGCGAACGCGATCGCCGCGCTCTGCGAGGCGGTCGGCGCGGACGTCCGGGTTGTCGCCGAGGGGATCGGCCTCGACCCTCGCGTCGGTCCCGCGTTCCTCCGGCCCGGACCCGGCTGGGGAGGGTCGTGCCTCCCGAAGGACACCGCAGCGCTGCTGCGCATGGCCGAGGACGCAGGCTACGACTTCGCGCTCCTTCGCGGGGTGGTCGAGGTCAATCGCGAACAACGTGAGCGGATCGTCGCGAAGACGGCCCGCCTCGTAGGGGGGGAGCTCTCCGGGTCGCGGGTCGCGTTGCTCGGGCTGACCTTCAAGGCCGGCACGGAGGACTTGCGCGACTCGCCCGCCCTCGCGATCGCCGAGCAGTTGGCCGCGAGGGGTGCCGAGGTTGTCGGCTTCGACCCGACCGTCGACGGTCCGCTGCCCGGGCTCGTCGTCGCGGGGGACCCCTTCGAGGCGCTGCGCGGCGCGGCCGTTGCCGTCGTGGCGACGGAGTGGGAGGAGCTCGCCTCGCTGGACTGGACCAAGGCCGCCCAGCTGATGGCGCGTCCTGCGGTCGTGGACGCCCGGAACCTCCTCGACGCCGCGACGATGCGGCGGGCTGGTTTCGTCTACGAGGGCGTCGGTGTCCCATGAGGGTGGTGGTGACCGGCGGGGCAGGCTTCCTCGGGTCACACCTCTGCGAGGCACTGGTGGCGCGTGGTGACCGGGTCGCCTGCGTCGACAACTTCGCGAGCGGGCGGGCCGAGAACCTCCTGGGGCTCCGCGACGCCGGGCAGGGCTTCTCGCTGATCCGTGCCGACGCCGTGGCCGGGCTGGACGTGGACGGCCCGGTCGACGCCGTGGTGCACCTTGCCAGCCTTGCGTCGCCACCCGAGTACCTGCGCTGGCCCCTCGAGACGCTCCTCGCTGGGAGCCGGGGGACCGAGGCCGCGCTCGAGCTCGCGGGGCGCCATGGCGCACGGTTCGTGCTGGCCTCGACGAGCGAGGTCTACGGGGATCCCCTGGTGCACCCCCAGCGCGAGGACTACTGGGGGAACGTCAACCCCGTCGGGCCCCGGAGTGTCTACGACGAGGCCAAGCGCTTCGCGGAGGCGCTCACGATGGCCCATGTCCGGACCCGCTCGCTCGACGGGGGCATCGTCCGGATCTTCAACACCTACGGCCCGCGTCTCCGGCCAGCGGATGGTCGGGTCGTCTCGACCTTCGTCGTGCAGGCCCTTGCGGGCGAGCCGCTCACCCTCTACGGCGACGGCAACCAGACGAGGAGCTTCTGCTACGTCGACGACCTGGTGGCCGGCCTGGTCGCGATGGTGGACGCGACCGGCGTCGCCGGCCCGGTCAACCTTGGCAACCCCGCGGAGCGCAGCGTCCGCGAGCTCGCCGCGCTCGTGCTCGCCCTCACGGGCTCCTCCTCTCCGCTCAGCTACCTGCCGCTCCCGGTCGACGACCCGGTCCGCCGCCGGCCCGACATCGCCCAGGCGGCGCTCCTCCTCGGCTGGGCGCCCTCGGTCCCGCTGGAGGAGGGTCTCTCTCGTACGGTCCGCTGGTTCCGCGAGCGTGGGCCAGGTCACGACGCGCCGCCCTGAGGCGTCCAGCCGGTCGAGCGGGGGCCGCCGCTCAGGAGCTGGTGGCGTCGGCGAGCGACCCCGGTTCCGCGCCGGGAAGTCGCCGACCCTGCCTGCGCCCCCGACGCCGACGCGCCGAGACGGCCACCGCGACGGCGAACGCGAGGGCAGCGCCGACGGCAAGGAGGATGCCGTCACGGAGCCCACTCGGGAAGTAGGTGAGCTCGACCACGCGGCCACCAGCAGGGACGTCGACTTCGAGCATCGCCCCTTTCCAGGTGCGCAGCGCGACCGGCCTCCCGTCGACCGTGGCGTGCCAGCCCGGCTCGGCGGCGACGCGGACGTCGAGCCATCCGCCCCGCGTGGCGCGGACGAGCACGGTTGCCTCGTTGTTCGCGCCGAACCGGAGGTCGCGCCGGACCGTGCCCTCGCTCGGGCGGGCGAAGGTGGCGGTATGCACGTCGGCGACGCGGAACAGCTCCTCCCCGTTCAGGGTGGTGAGGTAGGAGAAGTCCACGGGGGGGCTGCTCGTGATCAGGTGGGCTTCGAGGGAGTGGAGAAGGCCGGGGTCTCCGTCGAGCGTCGCGGCGAGGCGCGCGAGGGCTCCCCGTTCGCGCCGGAGCGGGAGGCCACCCTCGGCGGGCGAGCTGGTTGCGCCCCAGTGGACGAGCGATTCGAGCCAGGTCGGGCTCGTGGTCGGGAAGGCGGCGCGCAGGTCCGGACGAACGGTGTAGAGCGTCACCAGCGTGACCAGTGCGTGCGCGCTCGAGGCAGCAGCGTTTCCGGCGAGGTCACCCTCCACCTGCCTGAGCGCGTTCCGCGGGATG
>JAJYGM010000121.1 GCA_021785095.1 Actinomycetes bacterium | reverse complement strand
CCCCACGCTGTCGGCGATCTCCCTGATCGACCGGCCCTGCGCCCTCAAGCGCAGAACCTCGCTGATCTTCCTCATCGGTAGCCTCCTTCCGGGTGACGACGGCCATGCCATCCTCCCCATAGGCGGCCACTGAGAATCCCCGCGAGCGGCAGCCCGAAGTCCCCGCGCGTGGCCATCGCTTCTCCCCGCGCGTGGCCGTTCCGCTCCCCGGCTGGGGAGGTGGTCCACACCGTGGCTCCCCTCGGCTGAGATCGATGGCGCTCAACCAAGCGATCCAGACGAGGAGGAGCCACTCGACATGTTGTCGGAGGACAAGATCATGGAGGTACTCGAGGCATTCGACCTCACCCGTTCGTACCGCGCTGCGGCCCAGCTCTGCGGCGTCGACCACCACACGGTGCGTCGCTACGTGGCTGCCCGGGACGCAGGGCTCGACCCGACGTCGATCGGCAGGGCCGAGCGGAGCTCACTGTCGGACCCCTTCATCGAGAAGATCGAGCAGTGGGTGGCGGACTCCGAGGGGCACATCCGGGCCGACGTCGTCCACGACAAGCTCGTCTCCCTCGGCTACTCGGGTTCCGAGCGCACCACGCGGCGGGTGGTGAAGGCGGTGAAGACCACCTGGCGCAGAGAGCACGGTCGCGTCTACCAGCCCTGGATCCCCGAGCCGGGGCTGTGGCTGCAGTGGGACTACGGTGACGGCCCGGTCGTGGGTGGACGCAAGACCGTGCTCTTTTGCGCCTGGCTGGCGTGGAGCCGCTTCCGCGTGGTCCTCGCCCTGCCCGACCGGACCCTCCCGTCGGTGATCTCGGCGTGGGACCGGACGTTCCGGATCCTTGGCGGTGCGCCCACCTACCTGCTCACCGACAACGAGAAGACCGTCACCACGCATCACGTGGCCCGCATCCCCGTGCGCAACCCCGCCATCGTCTCGGCCGGGGTCTACTACGGGGTTGCCGTGCGCACCTGTGTGGTCGCGGATCCGGAATCGAAAGGTGGCGCGGAGTCGACCGTCCGCCTCGCCAAGGCCGACGTGCTCCCGACCGAGGCCAACCTCCGTCCGGCCTACGAGACCTTCGCCGAGGTGGAGGCGGCCTGCCGGGCGGCGATGGAGCGGTTCAACGGCCGCACCCACGCCGTCACCCGGCGCATCCCCTCCGAAGCCCTGGAGGACGAACGGGCACACCTCCACCGCATCCCCGACGAGCCGTACTCGGTCGCCTTCGGACTCTCGCGCACGGTCTCGTGGAGCTCGACCGTGATGCTCGGGGGTGGCGCTACTCGGTGCCGCACACCCTTCGTGCCAGAAGGGTCTGGGTGCGTGTTGCGGGCGAGGAGGTCGTGATCGTCGCCGGGGGGCCGGGCGCCGTGAAGGAGGTGGCTCGCCACCGCCGGGTGGGCCCGGGCCAGGCCTCGATCGACCCGGCCCACTACCCAGAACGCAAGGAGCCGGCCGACCGGCGTCCGAAGGCGACCAACGCCGCCGAGGCGGCGTTCCCCCCCCTCGGCGAGGGGGCGAAGCTCTGGCTCTTGGAGGCGGCCAGCGTTGGGACCCGGGGCATCGAGGCCCGCATGCACGAGGCGGTCGCCCTGGCCCGCCTCGTCGGAGCGGACCGCGTCGACGAGGCATTGGGACTCGCCGCCATGGCCGGGCGCTTCGACGCGGGCGACCTCGCAGCCATCTGTGACGCACGACGTGAGCCACTCCGCCGGGCGGATCCGTCCACCTCACTCCAGCCGGGCACGGGGCGCTGGGCCGGCTTCTCGAACGGGGAGGCTCGATGAGCCCGGCCCCCGCGACGATCGAGCCCCTCTTCGGCGAGGTGGAGGCACTCTGTCGCAGGCTCCGGCTCCGCTACGTGCGCGAGCAGGCTCCCGACGTGCTGCTCACCGCCAAGGCCCAGCGCTGGGATCCGGCCGAGCTGCTCCGGGTGCTGCTCGAGGCCGAGGTGGAGGGGCGGAGCCGCTCCACCACCGAGAGCCGTCGACGCCAGGCCCACTTCCCGGCCGGCAAGACCTTCGACACCTGGGACGCGACGAAGAGTTCCATCCCCTCCGCCACCCAACAGGCACTGCGCTCTCTCGAGTGGGTCCGCCGGCATGAGAACGTGGTCGTCTGCGGACCATCGGGCACGGGCAAGAGTCACCTCTGCGAGGCACTCGGCCAGCACGGCATCGAGCAGGGCTTGCGCGTCGTGTGGTTCGGCATCGAGGACCTGGGTGCGCTCGTCCGGCGCCACCGGGTGGACGACTCGATCGCCAAGGCCTTCACCCCGATCCTGCGCGCGGACCTCGTGGTCGTGGATGACATCGGGCTCCTCCCGCTCTCCGCAGATGCCGCCGAGGGCCTCTACCGCCTCGTGGACGCCACCTACGAGCGTCGCAGCCTCGCCATCAGCTCGAACCTCCATCCGAGCGGCTTCGACCAGCTGATGGACCGCACCATCGCCACGGCGCTGGTCGACCGGCTCCTCCACCACGCCCACGTCCTCGTCACCGACGGCGACAGCGTCCGGCTCGCCGATGCCACGGCCGGGAAGGGGGTGGCGCCTCTCGTCTGACCGTCACGCTCCCCGGGGAATGGTCCTGGCCGTCCCCGGGGAGTGCGGTGGCCGTCCGCGGGGAGTGGTCGTGGCCGTCCCTGGGGAGAAGAGCTGGCCGTCTGTGGGGAGTTCCTCGTGTCCCTTGACAAGGGCCTTCTT
>JAJYGM010000751.1 GCA_021785095.1 Actinomycetes bacterium | reverse complement strand
CAATCGAACTGGTGGAGGTTCCGATCCACGCCGCCCGCTCGTGGATGCGCGGGGATCCCCCGCCACCGATCAGCGACCTGGACGGCGTCGAGGTGGGCGCCAACCCGAAGGGCCGGCGTCTGCGAGCCCCGTTCCGGGTGGTGGTCTGGCGGTCGGACCTTGCTGGGGTGTCGTCCGGCGGTTCCGGCGGTGTGTCGTCGGGTGGTGGCAGTTGGCGGTGGGTGGAGGCCGACCAGGTGCGTCCAGGAGACGTGTTGGTGGCTCCAAGGCAGCGCGGTGGGCTCGACGACTATGGGTGGGCGCCCGAGTCGCTGCAGGCGGTGATCGATGTCGCCGACGTAGCGCGGTTCGCATCGGTGTCGATGGCCGAGCGGCGCGGTCGGCTGCGGCTGGACGGTGGCACGGGCGCGCGGCTGGGTCTGGACGGCGACGAGTGCCGGGAGCTGCGCCGCCGGATTCGCAGCCTGTCCCGCTTGGGCGACGACGACATCCGTGACACCGACGAGCAGCCCATCGGAGACCGGCTCGCCGAGGCGGTGAAGCGGCTGCTGGTGCGGCACGCGGACCAGCCAGTCGACCGGCGGCTTCCCGGGGCAGGCTGGACGCCTGCCGCCCTCTCCATCCTGCGTGGCTGGCTGTCCGCCGGCGTCGAAGTGGTGGAGGTGGCTGACCCGTCGACGGGCATGGACGCCAGTGACGCTGCGCCATGGGGGGGCGGCTCCGATCGCTTCCTGATCACCGCACGCCGTGGTGCTGGTGCCATCGAGCGCGATGACGAGCTGGTCGAGTGCAGCTCGATGGCCCACAGGGCAGTGTCCCTGCGCGAGCACCATGCCAACGTGGCAGACCGCGCTGCCTCCATCGCGCGAGCGCTGGGACTGCCGGAACCCGTTGTCGCTGCCGTTCAGGCGGCCGCTGGGTGGCACGACCTCGGCAAGGTGGAGCCGCGCTTCCAAGCCATGTTGTGCGGAGGAGCCGCGTTCGAGGCGCTGCTGCTGGACGAGCCCCTGGCCAAGTCGGGCCTGGACGGCAACGACCGGGCCGGCTACCGCCGAGCGCGGCGCCGCAGCGGGCTCCCCGCCGGCGCCCGGCACGAGGCGTGGTCGTCTGCCTTGGTGCAAGAGCACCTGGCCGCAACGGCGCCGGCGGCTGCATTGGACGGCGACTTGGTGGTCCATCTGGTTGCCAGCCACCACGGGCACGCCCGGCCTTGGCTCCCCCCGATCGTCGACGACAATCCTCGAGATGTCACCATCACCATCGAGGGCGGCCCCACAGGCATCCCCGCCGCCAAGGTGACCGTCTCGAGCCGTCGGACCGTGGACTTGGGCCACCCCGCTCGATTCGCCGCTTTGAACCAACGCTACGGGAGATGGGGGTTGGCGCTACTCGAGGCCATCGTCCGCTGCGCGGATATGACGGTCTCCGAGGAGGGATCATGACCACGGTGGCGCTTCCCGCCCTTGACGGCCACAAGCCGATGGCGTTCCTCGCCGCAGTGGGCCTCACTCGTCTGCTCACCGTGCACGGGGGCGACGACGCCAGGCTGTCGTGGAGCCCGGCAGACGCCATCGCGGTCCTGCACACGCGCTTGGGCTCGCTCAACGACGTGGTCGAAACGGTGGCCAACATCGTCGCGGCCATCCCTGCTGGCGGGGCGCTGCCGGGCGTGCCACCCGACCTGCCGCCGCCGGGCGAGGCCCCCGACAAGCTCCGACTGCCGCCGGCGAAGCTCCGTGCCTTGGTGCAAGCTGCCGGCAGCGGTGAAAGCGAGATCGATGCCTGGCTGAACAGCCTCGTCACCGACCTTGCGCTCGACGACAAAGGGCGCTGCGCCATCAGCCTGATGACTGCGCCATCTGGCAAGCAGTCGATGCGGACCATGCTGGAGAAGCCGCTGGCCCAGGTACGAGAGACACCATCGGTCCTCAACGAAGCAGTGACACGCTGGCGCCGCTATCCAGGGGTGACCGGTGAGTACCTCGACCACCAAGTCCTGTTCGACGCGGCGGATGCCCCGGGCGGGGTCTCCGAAGAGCGCGGCGTGCCGGGAGCCACCTGGCTGGCGCTGATGGCCTACCCGGTGCTGCGCACGACGGCAGACGGAGCAGACGTGGTGACCACCTGTTGGTACCGCCGCCCGCGGCAACCTGCGAGGTTCGTGTACCCACTGTGGGAGCCCGCCCTGGACATCACGGCAATCGCGAGCTTGCTCGAGCATCCTCTCTGGCGCGAGTGTGTCGACCCGGGACTGCCACAGACCGCCGGTGCCTTCGGGGTTTTCGCCATCGGGCGAGCCCAACGGCGTCGCATCGTCGGCCGAACCTTCGCCGGTGTCCTGGCACCGATCCCATGAGCGAAGAAGCCGGCGAAGACGGACCGGTGACGGTGCCGGCTCGGATGGTGAACGAGTTCGTGTACTGCCCCCGGTTGTTCCACCTCGAGTGGGTACAAGGTCGGTTCGCCAGCAACGACGACGTCGAAGCCGGTCTGTACATGCACCGCGTTGTCGACCATCCCGGCGGTACCATGCCTGACCCTGGAGTCCACGACGACGTGTTGGCCGGGCGCGCCGCCCGTTCAGTCTGGGTCACCTCACTCCCGATGCGGGTGACAGCCAAGGTGGACATCGTCCGGAGCGACGGCCAGGGCACCGTTGTCCCGGTCGACTACAAGAAGGGACACCCGGATCCCGGCGGTGAC
>JAJYGM010000226.1 GCA_021785095.1 Actinomycetes bacterium | reverse complement strand
CGCCGCGCCCGCCGGCGCAAAGGACGAAGCGCCGGCCGTTTTCGGTGAGGTCGGCGACGACTTCGCCAGGCTCGGCCAGCCCTGACGGAGCAGGTGGCGTGGATTCCTCTTCGAGGTCGATCTCCCCCAAGCTCGCAGGCGAGGTGGCCGAGCGCAGCACGCCCTCGGCGCGTTCGATCGACGCGACCTGCTCGGCGAGGTCGGTCGCCGCTCCCAGCCCGATGGAGACCTCGCCGGTGAAGCGGTGACGGTCGCCCCACCCGGCGCCGGGCACCGCCAGCTGCAGGTTGTGCATCAGCCGCTCCACCTGCCAACGGAGGTCCAGGTCCTCGAGCAGCGACTCGGCGAGGGAACGCAGCTCGTCGCGCTGCTCACGCGACATGGACCGCCATACGGCGTCCGCCGCGGCCATCCGCGCGGCGAGCTCTCCGAGGAGCTGGTCGAGCGTGGTGGCGCCGGGAAAGAGGTCGCCGAACTCGTCCATGAACGCATCGAAGCTCGGGTCGAGCTCCTCTCCGCGGGCGCGCTGCTCGATCATGCGGTTGATCCGGTCGAAGGCGGCGCGCAGGCGCGCGAGCTGCTCGGGGTCCGGCGAGCGCAACGCGTTCGACATGCCGGCGAAGTAGGCGTCGGCGACCTCCTGGCGCAGCCCCTCGACGAGCGCCTGGAAGCGCTCGCGCGCTCGGGACGAGACGAATTCGTAGTGCTCGAGCTCGCGCACGAGCGAGGACACGTCGCGCGGCAGGAGATCGAGCGCGATCCGACGCTCGGCCGCGACCTCCGAGGTAACCGACGCCCGCCGCTCGTCTCCCGAAGCGCGCGCATCGTCTTCGAGCTCGTCGATCGCGGCGCGCTCCTCGCGCACGATGTCGTCGAGCGTCGCTGCGACATCGGCGAGCCTGCCATCAGGGTCACCCTGCGCGAGGAGCTCGGCACGGCGGCGCCGGAGCCGTTCGAGCATCTCCCGCATGCCCATGATGCGCCCGCCGTCGCGAGTCTCCACGCCGCTCCGCAGGAGCCGCCGGAGCGCTGCGTCGAGGTCGCCCCCGGCGAGCAGCTCGTCGGTCAGCTCCCCGAGCAACGCGTCGGGGTCGACCCCCGAGCCCTCCTGGGACCCGTCCCATGCGGCGTAGGCGTAGCGGACTGCCAACTCAGCGCCTGGCGCGGTAGAGGGTGCGGCTGCCCGACGAGTCCTTGTTCAGCCGCTTGGTGAGGTGAAGTCCCTCGAGCACGAGCTCGACCGCTGCTGCCAGGGCCGCGGGCGACTCGCATCGCCCGCCCGCGAGCGCGCGTGCGGGCGCGTCCAGGCCGGGCACCTGGCGCAGCGCCGCCAGGTAGTCGGCCGAGGGGAGGTCGTCGCCGGTGTGGAAGACCTTGCCGGCCTCGAAGTCCGCGACGACCCCCGCGGGGTCCGAGAGGACGACGCGGCGCCGGAAGACCACGAGCACCGCCGCGGCGACCAGCTGCGCGACGACCTCGTCTTCCCTCCCCTCTTCGAGCGCCTCCACCTCGACCTTGCCCTGGGTCGAGCTCACCAGCGCCGCCAGGTCGCTCACCCGTGGCACCGCTTCGGGCTCGCCCGAGCGCAGGGCCCGGCGCCGGGCGTTCGCCACCAGGGTCTCGAAGTTGGCGATGCTCAGGCGGACCGACACGCCGCTGCGCTGGTTCACGTGCGGGTGGCGGCGCGCCTGCTGGCTGATCTCCGCCACCACCTCTTCGATGTACTCCGGGACGAAGACCGGCACGCCCTCGGAGGGGATGGACGCCTCGGCACGCACGACCGCCATCTCGGTCGCCGCGTCCCGCGGGTAGTGGGTGCGGATCTGGGCGCCGAAGCGGTCCTTCAGCGGGGTGATGATCCGGCCCCGGTTCGTGTAGTCCTCTGGGTTCGCGGTCGCGACGAGGACGACGTCGAGCGGGAGCCGGACGCGGTGGCCGCGGATCTGGACGTCGCGCTCTTCGAGCACGTTCAACAGGCCCACCTGGATCCGCTCGGCGAGGTCCGGCAGCTCGTTGACGGCGAAGATGCCACGGTTCACCCGCGGCACGAGGCCGTAGTGGAGCGTGAGCTCGTCCGAGAGGTACCGGCCTTCGGCGACCTTGATGGGGTCGACCTCGCCGATCAGGTCGGCGATGGAGGTGTCGGGCGTCGCCAGCTTCTCGCCGTAGCGGTCGGAACGGTGCACCCAGTCGACCGGCGTCCCGTCGGCTTCGTCAGCGACCCGGAGCCGGGCGTAGCGCGACGTCGGGGAGTAGGGGTCGTCGTTGATCTCCGAGCCCTTGACGACCGGCAGCCACTCGTCGAGAAGTGTGACGAGGGCCCGGATGAGCCGGGTCTTCGCCTGACCCCGCTCGCCGAGAAAGATCATGTCGTGCCCGGCGAGCAAGGCGTTCTCGAGCTGGGGCACGACCGTGTCGTCGAAGCCCAGCACCCCTTCCACCACCTGCTGCCCCGCGGCGATCCGAGCGGCCGCGTTGCGGCGGAGCTCGACGGCGACCGGGACCGAGCACCAGCCCGACTCGCGCAGCTCGCCGATCGTGCGCGCCAGGTCCGCCGGCGACTGCTGTCCGCCGGCCGGTCCGGGCTGGTCCGTCCGAGCGGCGGCGGCACCCGCGGAGGAAAGAGGATCGGGAGCGGACCGGGGCGGCGGAACTTCAGCGGCAGGCACCCGTCCGAGCCTATGCCCGCACCCCCTCCGGACCC